>JAIVTZ010000085.1:0-8965 GCA_049188105.1 Deltaproteobacteria bacterium
GCCCGGCGCATTGAGAATTGAGAATTCAAAATTGAGAACTCCCGGAGCCCTGCTCCGGGATGGTATTCTGATGACCATGGACCAGGAAGTCGCTCGACCCGCAGGAGTTCGCCGTTACCTCCTGGTGCGATCGGGAGGGACCGGCTGGGCGCTGCCGGCGGATCAGGTGCGCCGCGTCGTGCGCGGTCTGGCCTGCCATCCGGCTCCCGGAGCGCGGCCGCACCTTCTCGGGCTCGCCCAATTCGGTGGTGAGCCGTTGGCGGTGCTCGACCTCCACGCCCTGGTTGCCGGCGGCATGCCGCGGTCCGATCACCGCGCGACGGTCATTCTCGGTCGGCGCGGGGCGAGGTCCGGCGCCGTGCTCGGGCTCGCTATCGACGAGGCGCTGCGGGTTGTGACTCTGGCGGATCCGCCTCATCCGGGTTCTCCGAATCCGCTGGCGGAGGGCACTCTCACCATCGACGGTGACTCGGTGAAGGTACTGGACACGGCTTGTCTCTTTTGAATCCGGAGGATACTCATGTCTGAAGGACGCGAAATCCGCGGGCTCCGGGGGTGGATCGGGCCCGGCCTGCTCGTGATCGTCGTGCTGGTGGGCGGCGGGTTGCTCGACGCTGCGATCAACGAGGTGCGTGAGGAATGGCTCGTGCGTGCGTTTCTGGTCATCGGGGTTCTCGCGATCGTGTGCTACGTGATGATGGTCTACCTACCCCAGCGGCGCACCGCGAAGGACCTGCGGTCGTTACAGGATCGTTATCAAGCGCAGTGTGAAGCCCTCAGCCGGACCCTTGACGAGCTCAAGCACGGCGACATGGTGGCGGCGGCTGATACGGCCGCACCGCTGCCCGACGAGATGCGGGGCGCGGTCGAGGGGGCGAGCCGCGCGCTGGCGGCGCTGATCCAACAGATCCAAACCTCTTCGGTGGAGGTGGCGACCGCAGCCGGCACCGTGCAGCGGACCTCGTCGGAGCTCGCATCGGCGTCGAGCCAGCAGGCCGCGGCTGTGGTTGAGATCACCGCCACAACCGAGGAGTTGGCGCGAACGGCCGGACAGATCGCCAGCAACGCGGCGAGCCAGGCCGACCTCGCAGCGCACGCCGAAAAGACGGGTGATGACGGAGTCGCCTCGGTGGAGGCGGCGGTCGCCGGAGTCGAAGCGGTGCGCCAGCACGTGGAGGGCATCGCCGGGCGTGCGGACACTCTCGGCAGCAGATCCCGCGAAATCTACCGGATCCTGGATCTGATCACCGAGATCGCACAGGAAACCCACATTCTGGCGCTCAACGCCGCCATCGAGGCGTCGGATGCCGGGGAGTACGGGGAACGTTTCTCGGTCGTAGCAGAGGAGGTTCGTCGTCTCGCCGAGCGTTCCCGTGAGTCGGTGGATTCGGTGCGCTCCCACCTCGACGAGTTTGCGGGGTCGATCCGGGGGGTGGTGGTGGCGACGGAAGAGGGGACCAAGGCTGCGCAACAGGTGTTGCACCAAAGCCGAGCCTCCGAAGATGCGATCACGACCCTGCGTACGGCCCTGGCCGAAACCGCGCAGGCCGCACGCGAGATCTCGCTGGCCACCCAGGAGCAGCGCACCGCGTCCGATCAGGTGGTGATGACGCTCCGCGAGGTCAGCGAGGTCGTGCAGCGGATCGCCGATGGTCTTTCCGAGTACACCGGCGCTTCCGACCGGCTGAACCAGCTCGCCTTGTCGATCCAGCTGCTCACGCAGAGCTTCCGGATCGAATCGCAGCACTCGCTCAAACACCAACTTTCGAAGTGGACAGGGCGTCTGCAGGATTTCACCGGCAACCTCGAGGCCGTGGAAGGCCTGCTCGATGAGCTACTGGACGAGTGTTCGTTCGTCGAGCTCGTCTACCTGGTCGATCTGTCGGGATCGATGATCTCATTCGTCGCCAACCGGGAGCTGGTGGAGGATCGGGAGCTTCCCGGGAGCATCGCGGTGGGGCAGTCGTATGCGGATCGCCCGTGGTTCCAGGCGGTGGCGCGCGAGGAAAGATCGGCAGTCACCCCCATTTACGACTCGCTGCTGACCGGTGATCCGTGCTTCACCATCGCGGTCGCCGTCCATGACGCCGCCGGTACGATGGTGGGCACTCTCGGGGTGGATATCAACCTCCTGAACTGGATGAAAATCTGAGAATCGACGACGATCTTCGCGCCCTCTTTCTCGAGGAGGCGGGAGACCGGATCGAGCTGCTCCACGAGCTCCTCGACGCCATGGACGAGAACGTGGATGCCCCGGTGAAGATCCGCCGGGAGCTGCACGCCCTGAAAGGCGCCAGTCGGATGATGGGCTTTCGTCAGGTGGCCGAGCTCTGCCACCGGGCGGAGGACCTGCTGGAGTCTCCTGAGTTGGTGGCGTCGGGGGAGTTCGAGGAGTGCCTGGCAGAGATCGCGAAGGGTCTCGAGGCGCTCGCAGGCGCTCGTGATGAGGAGCAAACGACTGGCGACGACCCACGGCGATCCAGAGAGAAACCCGCCGAACCGCGGCGTGGGAGGCGGGAGGAGATCCGCGTTGCGGCGGAACTGGTGGATGACCTCGCCGATCGCGGCGCACGACTGCGGGTCGTGGCTGTGGCTGCGGAAGGCCTCGCAAACCGAATCTTCCGGCTCGCGGCCCTCTCTGAGCGAGGCGTCGGCGAACGCGCTCCACGCCAGGTGTTGGCCACCCTCGCGACGTCTTTGCGGCAGGTGGCGATGGAGCTCGAGGGTGGCCAGCGCATCCTGCGCCGTCTCACCGAACGCCAGCTCGATGCGCTCCTTCACCTCCAGGTGCAACCGCTGAAGCCCTTTCTGAAGGGCCTGGCCGGACATGCAAGCGAACTCGCCGATGCGCTCGGGAAACGGGTCGAGGTCGAGGTGGTAGCAGGTGATGCGCAGCTCGACCGGCGGATCGTGGAAGGGCTGCGCGAGGCCCTGTTGCACCTAGTGCGGAATGCCGTCGATCACGGCATCGAAAGCCCGGATCAGCGTGCGAAGGCCGGCAAAGACCCGGTCGGACATATCCGGCTGGAGACCTCTAACGAGGGAGATCGAGTTCGTCTCCAAATCGTCGATGACGGGCGGGGGATCGACTGCCAGGAGGTCGTGGCCACGGCCATTCGGCGCGAGTTGATCACCGAAGAGGCGGCCGAAAGATTGACAACATCCGAAGTTCTCCAATTTCTGTTCCGACCGGGGTTCACGACCCGCGAGACCAAGACCGAGCTTTCCGGACGCGGTATCGGTCTCGACGCGGTTGCCGCGACTGTGAGGTCGGCCGGCGGCGATCTGTGGATGGAGTCGGAATCGGGCTCCGGGACGGTGATCACGGTCGAGGTACCGCTGGCACGGCGCGGGGAGCGTGTCCTGGTCCTGGAGGTCGGGCAGCACAGACTGGCGATGCCCGCGGCCCCGGCACAGGCATATCGCAGGGTAACGGCGGAACAGGTGGAGGAGACCGAAGGGCATCGCGTGGTGCGGATTGGTGATCGGACGATCGCGGCCCGCTTTCTCGCCGATGCGGTGGGTGAACCCGCTGCCGGAGACGGGGTGTTGGTGGAGATGGTGATCGGCGGCGGCGTGGTCGGTATCGTAGCGGACTCGGTTGTCGGCGAAGAGGAGGTGATCATTCACCCCCTGCCGGCTGCCGCCGGCGCACCACCGGTGATGGAGGGGATCACGCTGCTGGCCTCCGGGCGCCCCGTGTTTGTGCTCTCCCTCCAGCGTCTGGGTCCGATCGACGCGCTGGACACATTCGACCGACCGGTACATGGACCGCGGCCGCGCCCGATCCAAGTGTTGCTGGTTGATGACTCGGTGGTCACACGGGAAATGGTGCGACGGCTTCTCGAGGACGGGGGCTTTGGCGTCACCAGCGTCGGCAGCGCCGAAGACGCTCTGCAAGCCCTCGAAAACCGGGATTTCGACTGTGTGGTCACCGATATCGAAATGCCGGGAATGGACGGGCTCGGTCTGACGAGGGAGCTGCGCGGCGATCCGCGGTTGGCCGATCTGCCGATTGTGGTGGTTTCGACGCTCGACCGGCCGGCTGATCGACTCGCCGGTCTGGAGGCCGGAGCCGATGCCTATCTGACGAAGCAGGGGCTCGATGCCCGGGAGCTGGTCGCGCTCGTATACCGGGTCGGGGGCGGGGGGTGAGCGGTGCCCGCGTGCTCGTGGCCGACCGCTCGCTCGCGGTGCGCGCGGTCCTCCGCAGCGTGCTCGAAGAAACAACCGAAATCTCGGTGATCGGAGAGGCAGGAGACGGCCGGGAGATCGTTCGTCTCGTGGGCCGGTACGGTCCGGACGCCGTGGTCCTCGACCTCGACCTTGCCTCGCTCGCGGGCCGGGAGCTGGTCGACGCGCTCGGCGCGCTGAGGCGGGTTCCTCTCTTCGTCCTCACCCCGAAGCAGCACCGCGATGGAGTGCGAGAGGCGATCAGGGCACATGGCCTCGGGGTCGTGGCGGTCTTCCCAAAACCCGAGCGTCCCCAGGAATGGACGGAGCTCGGAAGGACCCTCCGCGAGGCGGTGGCGCCTCTGGCGCCAGACGCGGCAGACGGACCGGAACCTCTCGAGGAGCCGGATGACACCCCGGTGGTGGGTCGGAACCTCGGTTATGTAGCGGTCGGCGGGTCGGCCGGGGGTCCGGGAGCGATCCTCGAGATGCTGCGAGCGCTCGGTCCGACTCCGGGTGTCGGCGTGGCCGTGGTGCAGCACATCGCGGCCGGATTCGAGGAGATCTTTGCCGAGTGGCTCATGGGCGAGGTGGATTTGGATGTCGCGGTGGCCCGTGACGGAGAGGGGCTTTGCGCCGGACGTGTGCGCCTCGCGCCCGCGGGCAGCCACTTGCTGATCGAGCCTGGTGGAAAACTTCGCCTGGACGGAATCAGCAATCCGGTCAACGGCCATCGCCCCGCGGTGGACCGTCTGTTTCGCAGCCTGCTCGAGCATCCGGCGGAACGGGTCACGGCGGTGCTGCTGTCGGGAATGGGGTCGGACGGCGCCGAGGCCATGGCCGAGCTGCGGCGGGCGAATGTCCTGACCATCGCACAGAGCAGGGGGAGCTGCGCCATCTTCGGGATGCCGCGGGCCGCCATCGACCGGCGGGGGGTGACCATCACCCTTGCCCCGGAGCAGATCGGAAGGCTTTTGGCAGGCGTCGGGAGAGGCGATTCGTGACCGAGGCGATTCGCGAGCTCGCTCGGCTGATCGAAGATACGAGTGGATTCGTGATCGATGACGGCCGACTCGGAACCTTGGAGGAATATGTTCGGGAGCGCGTGGTGAGCGCCGGCTTTGCCGATATCGAGAGCTATGTCGATGCTCTTCGACGCCACGGGGATTCCGACGAGTTGCGGCAGCTCCTGGGCCGCATCACCATCAAGGAGTCCTACCTTTTTCGTGGCCGGGCCCAGTTCGACGCACTCGAGGAGACGGTTCTCTCGGAGCTCCTGGCCCCCAACCGGCACCGAGGGCTGCGGGTGTGGTGCGCCGGCTGTGCACGGGGCGAGGAGGCGGCGACCCTGGCCATCGTCCTCGCAGATCACGCGGTCGGCGGGGACTGGCGGTGGAGCATCCTGGCAACCGATGTCGACGAGGCAGCACTTGCAGAGGCGCAGACTGGGCTTTTTGGTCGCAGGGCGATGGCGCGCGTGTCTTCTGAGTGTTTGCAGCGGCACTTCGTGTCCCGCGGCGATCGATTCGAGCTCGATCCCGAGTTGAGGGCCCGAATCGAGTTCCGCCGATTGAACCTCGCGGATCAATCACTCGAGCTCAGCGGGGACGTGTTCGACGTGATCTTCCTGCGGAACGTGCTGATCTACTTCCGCCCGGAGCTGCAACGCCGGGTCGTCATGGCGGTGGAGAACGTACTGGCTGCGGACGGTTTCCTCTTTCTCGGGCCAAGCGAGTCGCTCCTTCACCTGGACTCCGGACTGCAGGCCCGGGACCTTGGTGGGAGCTTCTGCTACCGCCACCGGGGGACGGCCGCCATCGGTACCGATTCTGCCCTGGTCTCGGGGGAGACTCCGCCTGCCGCCGCTGGAGCAGCCGTAAAACCGGTTTCCGGGCCGACGCAGCCACCGTTGACCGGGGATGACGGACCAACGATCGAGACCCGTCTCGAGAGCGTGATTGGCTGCCTGGAGAAGGACGACCTCCACGGTGCGCTGGATCTCATCGACGGCCTCAGAACCGGGTTTCCGGAGAATGCCGTGGTCCATGCTTTGGAAGCTATTGCCCGGGAGAGAACCGGTGACCTGGATGCGGCGGTGCTTGCCTACCGGGGAGCGCTGTACCTGGAACCGGAGATGGACGAGATTCGATTCCTGCTTGCGCGTTGCCTGAGGACGCTCGGCCGCGAGGGGCGCGCGGCGCGCGAGTACCGGGCGGTGTTGACCGGACTCGGCAGGCCATCGTCCAAGCTGGAGACGGTCATGAGGCGCCTCGGCCTTCCGACCGCCGACGAGATGATCGAAGAGTGCCGAATGAACTCGTGAAGAGGAGTTACCAGTCGACCTCGACCTTCCGCGGTTTGCCCCCGAATCGCTCCACCTGGACCCAGCGATTCCGTTTTCCGAAATCGAAGAGATCGCGGGTCACGCGCACGTCCTCGCGGCAGTAATCGATGATCTTGTCGATCTCACCGAGACGCCACCATTCCAGAGCCTGCAGGCCGTCGGCGGACTTGCCCACGCCGAGGGTGGCCGAGGCGACGCTGTCCAGCTTCGGTCGGAACCCGAGGCGCTCCTCGAGGTCGTACATGATGTCGAAGGTTGGAAGGCGGTGGAGATCCTCGTCGGTGTACGCGCGCAACACCTCGTAATCGAACCCACGGATGTTGAAACCGACGACGAGGTCTGCTTCGAGCAGGAGGGTGATGAGCTCACCGACCTTGTCCTCCCTGAAAACCAGAAACTCATCCTGGTCATACCGGTAGGCGACGCCGACCGACACTCCAAGCCGATGGAACTGGCTGCGCCCGCCGACCTCGGCGAAGGAGCGCTGCGTTTCGAGGTCGAAGACCACGATCTTCTTGTCCCGCGGCACCTCCCGCTGCGGGTTCTGATCGAACAGGTCCATTTGACCGTCCCAATGCTCCAAATTTGCCTCCGATCCTCCTCGAACGCGGGCGAGTGTAGCACTGCGCCCCAGAGGCAAAGGTTTGAGTTTTGAGTTATGAGTTTTGAGTTACCCTCCAGCCACCCATGGGTATCGCGGGACGACGTCCGTAACTCAAAACTCAAAACTAAAAACTCAAAACTGGCGTTCGACAGAACGCCTGTATACTCCCGCGATGACGATGGTCGCCGAGGAATCGCACGGTCCGCCGGTCGAGCTGAGTGTGTTCAGCGGGCCGCTCGATCTGCTTCTGCATCTGATCAAGCAGAACGAGGTGTCGATCTACGACATCCCGATCTTCAGTATCTGCGATCAGTTCAACGTCCATCTCAAGGCGATGCAGGAGCTCGATCTCGATATAGCGGGCGATTTCCTGTGGATGGCCTCGTGGCTCCTCCACCTCAAGTCGAGGATGCTCCTGCCGCAGATTGACGAGGGGGCGGAGGATCCGCGGGAAGAGCTGGTGGAGCGGCTGCTCGCCTATCGCCGAGTCAAGGAGCTCGCATCGTTGCTCCACGACAGCGACCTCGTGCGGCAGTGTCTGTGGATCCCGGCGGTCGCGGCCGATATCGGTGCCGGAGCAGAAACGGAGCTGGATTGGGAGGACGTCGACTTGAGGGTGCTCGCGCAGGCATATCTCGACGTGATGCAGAGGTTCGCCGCGTCCCACCCTCCGCCGATCGAGGTCCTGCCTCTTCGCTACCGCGTCGAGGACAAAATGAAGGACATCTACGAGCTCGTGCGATCCGACGGGCTGATGCCGCTTCTTCGCCACCTGAACTCCCGGTCGGATCCGGTGGAGGTCGCGACGGTCATGGTGGCGGCCCTGGAGCTGGTGCGGTTGCGCGGTGTGTTTGCCGAGCAGCGGCGCCCATTCGCCGAGATCTACTTGCGGCCGGGTGATCGGGAGCTCAGCGCGCGAGAGCTCTTACTGCGGGAGGAAAACGGTGGATAAGGACACGCTGACCGCAGTCGTGGAGGCCGTTCTGCTGACCGCGACCGGACCGGTGACGGTTTCCGCGGTCACGGAAGCGATTGACGATCGGAAGGTGGGTGAGGAGGAGGTCGCCGCGGTCTTCGAATCCATCGGCGGAGCATTGGACAGACCGGACAGCGGACTCCGGCTCGAAAAGGTCGCTGGCGGTTGGCGCTGCACGACGCCGCCGACCCTGGATCCGTACCTGCGGTCCTTCCATGGCATCGCCGCCCGTCAGCGCCTGTCGCAGGCGGCGCTCGAGGTCCTCGCGATCGTCGCTCATCGTCAACCGGCGACCCTCCCCGAGATCAATTTCATTCGCGGCACGAACTCGGCGAGCGTGGTGCGAACTCTGCTCGAACGCCGATTGTTGCGGATGGCCGGGCGGAAGAAGGTCGTGGGGAAGCCGTTTCTCTATCGAACTTCGAAGGAGTTTCTGGTCCACTTCGGTCTCGAACGGGCCGAAGACCTCCCCGATCCGGAGGATCTGGTAAAGGACGAGACCGCCGCGGTGGAGAACTAGCCGGGCAACCGGAGATGGTGTTGAAACCGCGAAGACGCAAAGACCGCAAAGGCCGGCCACTCACCCATTGAACCACAGAGACACAGAGAAGAACACAGAGAAGACACAGAGCCGACCCACATCGCAAACACGAAGACACGAAGACACGAAGACCGCCCACCCAACGGAGAAAACCGCAGATCACGCAGATGAGCGCAGATCCATCAACCCATCGCAGGAAACGCGAAGACGCAAAGACGCAAAGAGGTTGTCGCCGACGTGATGAATTCGTGCCGTGGATTGACGGCGGAACAGCCGGCGATCGTTCGATCGCCGTCCGCCGGTAGGAAGCACGTCAGCTTCGGATGC
>JAIVTZ010000086.1:0-8882 GCA_049188105.1 Deltaproteobacteria bacterium
AAAGTCCCGCTTTACCGAGTCCCACTCGATGTCAACCAGCATTCGCAGCGGCGGCTCGTCGTCGGCGTCGTCGAAGTAGGTCAGGCTCCGCACCACGTGTCCAATGTCGCGGGTAGTGAACTTCTGTCGAAACAGCTCCAGACAGTCGGAGAGCGGCCAGTGGCGCGTGATGAGAAGCCACAGATCGATGAAGTCCTTTCGACTGCCCCGCGAGGTAATGGCCGCCGCCTTCATGGCAGCAATATCCTCTCGACTGGCAAAGGGCAGCACGGAGTCGTCGGGTTGGAGCAGGGGCGCAACCAACGGGTACGAGTACCCGAACAGGCTCACGGTCGTGCCGTCAATCTGCAGGTAAAGGGTCCGCGACGACATCGATGTCGTCACGGCTCCCGGATGGACCTCTCCGAGTATCCGTTGCACAGCCTCGGGGTCGTCAAACGACGGCGAGAAGATGTCGAGATCCTCCGAAATGCGGTGCCCTTCCAAAAGCGCCAATGCGGTGCCTCCGGCAAGGTAAAAATCGGTCCCGGTGAGCGCCGTCGATACGGACGCCAGAACATCCTGCATCCCAGCAGGGGCGGCTTCCCAGTGGAGGTTCATCCGCGCCACGCCCGCTCTCGCACGCGTGCCTCCCGAACCCAGACGTCCTGATCGTTGTCCGGCACACTGCAGACTCCCGCCCAGAATCGGAGCTCGCGCGGTGCCAACACTCTGCGTCCGCGATTATTGAGAAAGCTGCGGAGCTCACTCCGGTCAAAGGTCCGCAACAACCACAGCATGTCGTTCCAGCAACCCCGTTGCATCACCCTCTCGATGATCGCATTCTCCCACCCCTTGCCGGATGGCGCTTCATCCATCGAGTACTCCCACAAAAGGGCTCGGACTCCCGCTGGAATCTCCATAACTCCATTATAAATGAATATTTTCCATTGTTCAAGATCACGCGGGCAAGCCCAACATCGCCAGAGCTCCGCGGACCGCCGCAACGAGGCCCCGAAGTCCAAGACCGACACAGACCAGGACCACCGCGCCCATGACCAGGTTCTGGATGCGCGAGTTGACCCCTGTGTCCCCGAGCAGATCGCGGTCGTTCATGGCAATCCACAGGAAGACCGCGATCAGCGGCAGCAGCAGGCCGTTGAACGCCTGGGCGAGGATGATGACCGGGATCGGTCTCACACCGGCGATGCCAAAGGCCATGCCGGTGACGAGCACCCCGAACCAGACCGCCCGGTAGCGCAGCGAACCCTCCGTCCATCGCGGGTCGTCGTCCTCACCGAGCAACGAACGCGCGGTGATCGCGGCCGCCAGCGGGGCGGTGATGGCGGAGGTGAAACCGGCCGCAAAGAGCCCGACCGCCAACGACGCCCCCGCTCCCCTACCCAGACGGTCACCAAGGACCGCCGCCAGCCGCTCGTACTCGAGCCCGCCGCCGAGAGCGCTGCCGACCACCAGCACACCGATCGAGATGATGCCGCCGCCGATCACCGCCACCGCCAGCCCCCACCGCATCTCGCCGAGACCACTGTCACGCGCCAGCGCCGAGCCGAGGAAGAGGTTGTAGGGAACCACGGTGGTGCCGACGAGTCCGAGCACCAGGATGGTCGATCCGACCGGGATCCGCGGCACCAGGAGACCCCTCAGCAGCTCGCCGAGATCGGGTCCCAGGCGAATGGCGGTGACGAGGAAGGCCACCCCCATGACCGCGACCAGCGCGCCGAGGGCGCTGGCGATCCAGCGCGTGCTGCCGGTCGCCAGCAGCAGGGCCGCCGCCACGCCGGCCACGAGGGTGAGCTGGGCTGGCGAGGCGTCGACGATGAGCCGCATCCCGGCCACGCCGCCGAGGAGATTTCCCGCCTCGTACGCCGCGCAACCGAGGATGATGCCTGCCGCCGCCAGGACCGGCACCGCGGCGCCCCACCTCGAGCCCGCGAAACGCCCGCGGATCGCCCCGCCGAGCTCCTTGCCGGTGAGCACGGTGATGCGGCCGGACGCCTCCTGGAGGACCAGACAGGCGATGACCGAAAACAGGAGCGCCCAGGCGAGGGCGAATCGAAAGTCGCTGCCGGCTCGGGCCGCCGTCGTTATCGTCCCGGGGCCGATGAAGGCGGCCGCGATCACCGACCAAAGGAGGATGTTCAGGAGGCGTTTCATGGCCGGTTCCTGCGGCCAGACGCTGGGGCTAACGCCCCACGCTCGGAATCTGCCGCCGCTTCGCGGCTCGGTCGTTTTCTTGCCGATTTGAACCTGGGGCTCACGCCCCAGGCTAAATGTCTGTCGCCGCTCCGCGGCTGATTCACCGTCACCTCATGGATTCCATGGAATCGATTTCCTGTTGTCACCGGGATGACCCAAACCCGCCGCCGCCCGGGGTCTCGAGCACGAGCCGGTCGCCCGGTTCGACCTCGCAGCCATCGATGCCGGCCAGCTCCCGCCTGTTGCCGTCGGCGCGCTGGAGAACCTGCCGTCCGACCGCCCCCTCCCCTCCCCCGGCCATGCCGTACGGCGCGCTCACCCGGTGCTGGCTGAGGATCGAGAGCTCGAGCGGCGCCAGGAACTCGATCTCGCGGATGAGCCCGTCCCCTCCGCGCCACCGTCCCGGACCGCCCGAGTCGCGGCGGATCGCGAAGCGGTGGAGCCGCACCGGGTAGCGGTGCTCGAGGACCTCGGGGTCGGTGATGCGGGTGTTGGTCATGTGGGTGTGGACGCCGCTCGCGCCGTGAAAGCCCTCGACCGCCCCGCTGCCGCCGCCGACGGTCTCGTAGTAGCCGAAGGTCTCATCTCCGAAGCTGAGGTTGTTCATGGTGCCCTGGCTGCAGCCCGCCACCTGAAGCGCCTCGAGCAGGGTGTCGGTCAGCCGCTGCGATGTTTCCACGTTGCCGCCGACGACTGCCGGGCAATCGGCCGGGTCGGCCGTGTACTCGGGGTTGAGGAGCCCACGCGGGATGCGGATCTCGATCGGCTCCAGCAGACCCTCGTTGAGCGGCAGCTCGACATCGACCAGCAGCCGCATGACGTACATCGTGACCGAGTGGACGATGGCCGGGGTGGCATTGAGGTTGCCGGGGTGGACGGGCGCACTGCCGGCGAAGTCGAGGACCGCCCGATTCCCTTCGATGGTGAAGGTGGCGACCAGCGGCGAGCCGTCGTCGAGCAGCTGCCGGCCCTCGTAGCGTCCGTCGGCCATGCGCTCGAGCACCGACTCGACCTGCCACGCCGCCTGCCGCCGCAGCGCGTCCATATGCTCCTGCACGTGCCCGAAACCCACCTTCTCCGCCAGGCGGCCCAGGGCCTCGCGGCCGCGGAGGATGGCGGCCAGCATGGCCCGCAGATCGGCGAGATTGTCGGCCAGGGCCCGGGTCGGGTACGGGCCGTCCTGCAAGAGCCGCTCGACCCGTTCCCACCTCGGTTCTCCCCCTTCAACCAGCAGCGTCGGCGGTATGACCACCCCCTCTTCGGCCAGCGATTTTGCATCCGGCGGCACCGAGCCCGGTCGGATGCCGCCGATCTCGGCGTGGTGGGCCCGGCACGCCACGTAGCCGAGGAGCCGTTCCTCGAGATGGACCGGCGCCACCAACGTCACGTCGGGCAGATGCGAGCCCCCGTACGCCGGGTGGTTCGTCACCACCACGTCCCCCGGGGCCATGGCGCGGTGGGCGACCAGCTCGCGGACGCAGAGACCCATCGCGCCGAGGTGGACCGGGATGTGAGGCGCGTTGACGACCAGCCGCCCCGCCGGGTCGAGCAGGGTGCACGAGAAGTCCTCGCGCTCCTTGATGTTGGTGGAGATCGCCGTCCGCTGCAGCATCTCGCCCATCTCGGTGGCGATGCTTTCGAAACGGTGGCTCATGAGCTCGAGCTCGACCGCCTGCGGGCGACCGACCGCCGTCGTCGTCTCACCCCTTCGACCTTCGGCCGTAAGACGCACGCCGCCGTCACCGAGGGACCGCGCCAGCCAGCCCGGGCGCACGACCAGGGCGCTGTGCTCCTGTTGGATCAGCGCCGGGCCGATAACCTCGACCCCGGTCGCCAGCTCGGCCGCCTCGTGGCACGGCACATCGCGCCAGTCTCCGTCGAGGAAGCAGCGCTGGGACCGCGCCGGTTGGACTGTCGGGGATTCGGCGGCGGCCTCCTCCGTAACCGATGCCACGTCGGGTCTGCGATTGCGAACGACGACGCGGAGCGACACCACCTCGACCCCGCGATTCTCGGGCCGGTACGAGAAGAGCTTGAAGTACGCCTCCTCGAACTGCCGCTGCAAGTCGATGTCGGAAAGTGGCTCGATCTCGAGGGTCGCGTCCTGTCCCACATACCGCAGCTCGATGATGTGGCGCGGGTCATCGATGTGGTCACCGGCAACACCCTCGTCCTCGAGCGCAGCCGCCGCTTCGCGCGCGAGCTCCTGGAGCCACCTGTCGAGGCGGTCCGAGACCTCGTCCAGCGGGCGCAGAACCTCCCGCTGGGCGAACCGCTCGACGGCCGCGTGGCCGAGCCCGAGGGCACTGAGGAGACCGGCGTCGGCGGGCAGCAGGACCTCCTCCATCCCCAGCAGCTCGGCCATCCGGCAGACGTGCTGGCCGCCCGCGCCACCAAACGCAACCAGCGCGTAACCGGTCGGGTCGATGCCCTTGCGGACCGAGATGTGGTGGATGGCCTCGGCCATGCGCTCGTCGGCGATCCTCAACAGACCCTCGAGGATCTCCTCGTCGCTGCCCGCCCCGCGATCGGCCTCTTCCAGCTCCTGCCGGAGCTCCCGGAATCGGGTGCGTGCCGCATCCAGATCGATGGGTATCGGAAACCGCTCCGCGACCAACCGGCCCAAGAGGAGATTGACGTCGGTCAGGGTCAGCGGTCCGCCGGCACCGTAGCTCGCCGGGCCGGGCATCGCACCGGCGCTCTGCGGGCCGACCGCCAACCTCCCCTGCTCCACCCGGCAGATCGAGCCGCCGCCGGCGGCCACCGTCTCGATGGCGAGCGCGGGCACCGCGAGCTCCACCGGACCTACCCGGTGCGAGAAGACGTACTCGAAATCGCCGTCGAAGCGCGCCACGTCGGTGCTGGTGCCGCCCATGTCAAAGGTGATCACCCGGTCCCTGCCGCTGCGGCGCCCGGTGAGCGCCGCACCGACGACACCGCCGGCGGGACCGCTGAGCAGGCTGTCCATCGACCGGTAGGCGTCGGCGCCGACCAGCCCGCCGGCCGAGGTCATGACGTGCAGACCCGACCCGTCGTCGCCCAATCCCAGCTCGACCGCGTGCAGATAGTCGCTGATGACCGGCCCGAGGTAGGCGTCCACGGTGCAGGTCACCGAGCGGCGCAGCAGCCCCTGGAAGGGGCTCAGGGCGCTCGACCGCGACACGTACTCGAAGCCGGCTTCGACGAGCATCTCCTCGAGCAGCTCTTCGTGCGCCGGATTGCGGTGGCCGTGGAGCAGGGTGATGCTCGCGCAGGCGATGCCCCGCTCGCGCAGCTCGCCAATGATCGGGGCGAGAGCTTCTCGGTCGAAATCTTCGACCACCGAACCGTCGGCCGCGAGCCGCTCCTTGACGCCGACCACCAGCTCGGGGAGCGGCTCGGGTTTCTCGATGTGGAGGGCGAAGAGATCGGGCCGCTGCTGGTCACCGATGTGCAACAGGTCTTCGAAGCCGGCGGTGATGAAGTGGACCGTGCGCGCGCCGCCCCGCTCGAGGAGAGCGTTGGTCCCGCGGGTGGTGGCCAGGCGCATCATCACCGGCGGCAGCGAACCGCCCAAAGGCGTGCCCGTGATCAGGCGGGCGGCAAGCAATGGCGCCTCCTCGCCCGACCGCAGCTCGACCGGAGCTCCCGGCTGTAGGCCCTCCGGAACGGGACCGGCCAACCGCACCGTCCCCTGCGCCGGGTCGTGCTCGAGGATCTTGACGCCGCTCTCCTCGCCGAGCAGAGACAGCTCCATGCCCCTCAGGAAACCGTCGGGGAGTGCCGACCCTCCGGTCAACCGGAGGCGATCATCCTCGACCGCTGCCACGCGGTCGCGGAGGGCGCCGCTCGACAGCACCTTGCAGCGGTGCATCGCACCCGCCGGATCGACCGCGATGCAATCGGTGAACGTGCCACCGGTGTCGATCCAGATCTGCCACGGCGATTCAGCTTGCATCAGATGCACCAGCGCGGTGATACGGCAGGCGGGACGCCTGCCCCACAAGACTACCTGGAGCTCTTGCAGCACCGTGGCACGGCAGGCGGGACGCCTGCCCCACAAGGGGCCATGCATATCCGGGTCGGTTTGTGGGGCAGGCGTCCCGCCTGCCGGGCGGGTCGGAACGTCGACTCACCTGCCCTTCCCTGTCACAAGATACGTCGCGAAGCTGGCAAGCCAGTGGCCTCCCTCGTAGTGCTCGCCGGTGACCGCAGCCAGACCCACCTCGCGGTGGATGTCCGCCGCTGCCTGCAGGGCCGCCCGACGGGGATCGTCCTCAGGCAAACCGGCGACGATTCCCTCGAGCATCCACGCCCGGCTCAGGTTGAGGCCGTCGAGGTGGGCGAGCTTGCCGTCCGCGCGATCCGTGACCACCCCCACCGGCAGCCAACCGGCGCCGCCGTCGGTCGGGATCTCCGGCAGGAAGCCGTCGAGCCAGCTCGCGAACTGTCGCGGCGGCAGGATGCGGCGCATGAGGTCGGCCTCGGCGATGCACGGTGACAGGAAGTCCTGGCCCGAGGGCTCGTAGCTCAGGGGACAGGCGACGTCCTCGAGGTGGAACTCGAGGGCCTTGCCCTTGACCAGCGTCACCATCTCCTCGTCCTCCACCGCCTCCGCCCAATCCAAAACCAGACCGAAGGCAAAGGCGGTCTGGCTGTGCTCCCCGGTGCGGATCGGGTAGTAGAGCTTGGGGAGCCACACACGCAGGCGGTTCGCAGCCTCATCTTCGAGCGGCGCCAGGTTCTTCGACCACTGCTGCGCGTCCTCGTCGTCCCAGGTGTGGAGCTCCTCGGCCAGACAGAGCAGCCAGGCCAATCCGTAGGGACGCTCGTACGAAGCCCGCCCCTCGCCGGCCAGGTACGCGGCGTCGCCGGCGAGCTTATCTTTGCTCAGGCTCCGACCGAGACCCGCCTTCGCCGCCGCAGTGAACTCCGCATCCGGGTAGAGCTTGCTCAGCCGGGTCAGAAGCCAGTGGCCGTGAACCGAGCTGTGCCAGTCGAAGCAGCCGTAGAAGGCGGGCGTCAGCTCGCGCGGCGGCGCGACGTCCTCGTCCGATTGCAGAACGTGAGCAATCTTGTTCGGGTACTCCTGGTGGACGCACTCGAGCGCGAGGGCGGCGAACCGCTCCACCGTGGCGGTGTCCATCGATGCCTCGTCGGCGGCCCCAGCGCCCACAGCGGACCACACGAAGCCAACACACAGGGCGAGCCTCAAAAGCCGTGACATCACGGGCTCCTATGACCGCCAACGGCGGAAGAACAGGGATTGCTCATGGACCGGTTCGGCGCGCTTCTCGAGCTCCGCCAGCTGGGTCTCGTTCATGGGATTGAACGCCCTCGCAATTTCGATGTTCTCCTCGAGCTGCGGAATGTCGTCACAGCCGACGATCACGGTGCTCACCGGCAGCGACAGCACGTAGCGCATGGCCTCCCTCATGTTGAGCGTTCCCGGCACGGTCTTGGCAAAGCGCGAGTCCGGGTCCTCGGGTGGCTTCCACGACGACAGGATCAGGCCGCGGGCCGGAATCTTCATGCCGATGATCCCCATCTCGCGCTCCACCGCCAACGGCAGGAGCTTTTCTTTAAAGCTGAGGTGGTACGGATCGGCGGCATTGAGCGCCAGAAGCACCGCGTCAAAGGGGAATCGCTCGATGGCCTCGATGAGCACGTCGGGGTCGGCGTGACCGGAGATCCCCAAATTGCGGACGATTCCCTGGTCCCGGGCTGCCACCAACGCCTCGATCGCGCCGCCCGGTGCGAAGACCTGTTCCACTTGCTCGGGCCGCGACAGCGCGTGCAGCTGCCAGAGATCAATGTAGTCGGTCTTGAGCAACTCGAGCGATCGCTCCAGCAGCTTCATGGAGCCGTCCCTGGTGCGATCGTGGGTCTTGGTGGCGAGGAAGGCCTGCGAGCGGCGGGTCTTCATGACCTCACCGAAGTACTGCTCGCTCCAGCGCTCCTCCACCCCGCCGTAGCGTGCCGAGGTGTCCACGTAGTTGACGCCGAGGTCGAGGGCCTTCTCAATCAGCGGTACCGCGACATCGAAATTGTTCGCCTTTTCGAGCGCCGATTGGCCGCCGAGACTGAAGATCCCGACCTGGAACCCGGTCTTGCCAAGGTTTCGGGTGGGCATCGCGTCCGGGGTAGCCGGGTTCACCGGCAACGCGGGCATTTTCTGCGGCGTCTCCGCCATTACTCCACGCGCCACGAAACCCGCAGCGGCGGCGGTGCCGAGCTTGAGAACATCGCGTCGTTCGATCTTGCCGTCTGAGTGATCTGAAGGTGCCATGGTGCCTCCGGGGCCAATACTACACGCGGCCGGGGGCGCATCCAGCCCGTACTCTCAAGAAACTCGCAGGTTTCTCTCTAATGCGTCGAGCCAGCCGCGAAGCGGCGGCATATCCATAGCCTGGGGCTGACGCCCCAGGCTATGAGTCTGTCGCGCCTCCGGCGCTCGGTCATTTGTCAAACCCTCGTGACCCGCACCAGGAACGGCCCCCCGGTGTTTCTTTCTGATGGGTCCCGGAGCGCAGCCCAGGGTGAGGTGCTCCTAACCTGCACTTCTCACCGGGTGTCTACTGCGGACGGCGAATCGCGGCGCCCCGCCGTGCTTGTCGCAAACCGCCGACGGCAGCGAATGCGATTCAGGTTCCGGTGCCGGAGAGCCGAAGATAACCCTGATTCTCGCCGGGGGTGGAGACGGTCGC
>JAIVTZ010000087.1:0-8881 GCA_049188105.1 Deltaproteobacteria bacterium
ATCCTCGCCCACTTCAACTCGGAGGCCGAGCTGGCTTCGGTCCTCGGCCACGAGATCGGCCATGTCACCGCCCGGCACTCGGTCGAGCAGATGAGCCGCGCCCAGCTCGCCCAGCTCGGCCTCGGGGTGGCGGCGGTGGCATCTGAGGACTTCCGGCGCTATGCGGGTCTCGCCGGTCAGGGCGTCAACCTCCTGTTCCTCAAGTTCGGTCGCGATGACGAGAACCAGGCCGACACTCTCGGTCTGCGCTATTTGACCCGCGCCGGATACGACCCGTACGAGATGCCCAAGGTCTTCAGCACCCTCGACCGAATGAGCCGGTCTGAGGGCCTGCGCGCGACGCCCCAGTGGCTATCCACCCATCCCGACCCCGGCAACCGGATCGAGCACATCGACTCCTCTATCGGCCGGCTGTCTCCGGACGAACGTGAGGGGACCGTCGGGCGCACCTCCTACATGCACCGTCTCCAGGGTCTGGTCTTTGCCGACGACCCTCGCCAGGGCTACACGATCGGCCGCACCTACTACCACCCGGTGCTCGCTTTCAAGATCAGTTTTCCCGACCAGTGGCGGATCATCAACCAGCGTCAGGCGGTCGGAGCTTTGAGCGAAAACCGGGACGCGGCGGTGGTGTTGACGCTGTCGGAAAAGCCATCGCCGCGGGCTGCCTTCGACGCGTTCTTTGCCCAGCAGGGCATCGAAAAGGGACCCAACCGGGGCCGGAACATCTTTGCGTTTCGCTCGTACGACACCCAAACCGGCGTCCGTGAGGCGGAGGGTGTTGTCAGGTTCATCAGCCAGGGTGGGCGCGTCTACCAGCTGCTCGGTTACACGGGGGTCGACACCTGGAAGACCTACGGCGCCTCCATGCAGCAGTCGCTGGGGAGCTTCGCCAAGGTCACCGACCGTCGCTACCTCGACGTGAAACCGAAGACCATCGACGTGGTCGAGCTTCCACAGGACATGACGCTCGCAGAGTTCGCCGCGCGCTATCCGTCGACCGCCGAAACCTCCGAGCTCGCCATCATCAACGGCGTCAACGAGGACACGGTGCTGGAGAAGGGACGGTTGGTGAAGAGGGTAGTCGGCGGGAAACTACCGAAGAGTTGAGAGTTGAGAGTTGAGAGTTCAGAGTTCAGAGTTGAGAGTTGAGAGTTGAGAGTTGAGAGTTGAGAGTTCAGAGTTGAGAGTTCAGAGTTCAGAGTTATTGCCTTCTACCCGGAGGGGGTCATCCGAGTTGGAAGTACGTGGGAGAGGGTCCGAGGTCGACCTCGCTGCCATCTGGGGCCGGCCGGGCCCTGCCGTCGCGGGAGATTACCGCGATTGCGGTTCCGGGCAGGGTCGCCCGAACCCCGGGCGACACGCTCCATCCGACGATGGTCTCATCACCGTCTCGGGTGAACCGGTAGAGATAGGCTCCCGTGGGCGCCGGCAGCGGTCCGTGGAAGGTGGCGCCGTCGAGCCGGCCGATCATGGTCCGCATCGCGTGCCAGGACGGCCGTCGACGAACCGAGCCATCGCTGGCGGGTGCGATGAGACCGTAACCGCGGGCGATGAGCCGCCACCAGTAGACCCGCTCCACCAGCCCGGTGCCAAGGGTCAGCAGGTAGTACCGGACCAGGTAGTCCGCCTGCTCCTCCTCCCCCACCGACACCGTCTTCCCGGCGGGCGAGTGTGGGCCCTCCCACAACGGCCAGTTCACCTCGGTGATCCAGCAGCGCTCACTCGAGTTGCGACCAATCTCGGCGATGGCTCGAAGCAAGGTGACCTTGTCCGTCGTATCGAGACCTATCTGCTGGTTCTCGGGGGCGCCGCGACGATCCACGTAGAGCAGGCTCGAGACGATATCGAAGTGGAGGCCGGGGATCTTTCCGTTGGCCAGCGCCAGCAACCCCTGGAACTCGAAGTCGATCACCGCCGGGCCCATCACCTCGACCCCACGGTGACGGCGCAGTATCTCCGCCGCCTCGAGGTAGATCTCCGCATACTCGGCGCGCGTCCAGACACCCCACTTGCTGCGGTTGATCGCCTGGCCGACCTGGAACTGCCGACCGAATGGAGTAAATCGTTCGGCCAGCTCCTCGACCGCCGCCCGCCAGCGTGCGCGATCGCGCACCAGATCGCGGTTCTGCGGGATGGCGAAGGCGAGCTCGTGGCCGCTGTCTACCAGGGCCTCGGCAAGACGCTCCTCCTCGTCGTGATCCACATCCCACGGGTGGAGGCGGAGCAGCACCCGGCCGACCCCGAGGTCCTCGATCCCCCGCAGGTGGGCGTCGGGGTCCGCCGGCCACGGACGAACCGCGAGCCCGATCCCCGTGAAGGAGATCGGCGCCGAGTACAACTCGTTCTTGAGCTCGCGGAACCGCTTTCGGACCCGCGGCGCCGATGCGGCGACAACCGCGAGCTCGCGCAGGTGGGCCGGGCTGTCGGCGAGGCGGATCGCCAGCTTCTCGCCGCGGGTCGCATGCTGGTGGGGCTGATCCGAAAGATGGTCCCAAACCGCCCTGTCGCGCGCCGAGGCGCCAGCGGCGGCGGCCGGGATATGGGGATGGTGCGAGCCGCTGTGAGCATGCTTGCGGCGAAGGCGCAGCCCCCTGAGCGATTTCTTGATGGCGTGCTTGAGGATGTAGCCGTCGACCGACACAACGTAGAACCACCAACGAAAGCTCCATCTCGCGGGGGTCTGTCCCCAGTAACCCTCCAGGAAGGCGGCACGATGTTCCCGCCGGAGAACCGGCAGGCGGCAGATATCTCTGGTTCGGCGATAGGCCCCGAGGCGGCGACCGATCCGGGCCCGGTTGAAATCTATCAGTGAGAGCCGGAGGTCTGAATCCCCCTCCTCGACCAGGATGTTCCCCATCGACAGATCACGGTAGAGGATACCGGCGTCATTGATCTCTCGCGCCAGCCGGCCGAGGCGGCGGAGAAAGACGAGGTCGTCAACCTCGGGGAACAAACCCGCGCCCGGCTCGCTGTTGAGCCGACGAAAGAACTGCCGCACCTCGACCGCATCCACGAGATGTCGAGCCACAAAAAATGACGGACCCTCCGGCTCGTCCGACTCCACCCACAGCACCGGGTCAGGAGTGACGAGACCGACCCGCACCAGTTCCTTGGCCACCCGCCAGCTGCGCTCCGCCTTGCTGCCTCGGATCTTTCTCTCGAGCCGTTTGAACCAGCCTTGATTCCTGAACTGCTTGACGACCACGGGAACGGAGCCGGCCGCGGTCTCGAGATCGGCTGCGTAAATGTAGTTGCGGCCCCAGTGGATGGTTTCGACCGATGCCGAGGGGTCCACGACCCGCGCCGCCTCGCCCGCCACATCCGCAGGTCGGTGCTCGAGGGACACCTCGCCATGGAGACCTCCCCCTGAAAAGCTCTCGAAATCAGGCATCGGGGAAGGATAGCAGGCCGGGACCTGACTCACAGTCCGGTGACGTCTCGGTCCGGACTCACCACCAAGACACCAAGACCACCAAGGAGTTCAATGACCCACAAGGGATCTGTCAGGTTGCGATTCCACAGATTTCGGGCCCCCCCCCGACCCAGGTGAGAAGCTCCTGATTCTCACCTGAGTGATTTCCTTGGTGAACTTGGTGTCTTGGTGGTGAGAAGTTGCGCTCAGAGGACAAAGGAACGCGCGAGGGTGTCGGCTATGGCGAGTCCCGCGAGGGTCGGACGAAGACGTCTGTCTTCGACACGGAGATGGCCCGAATCGCAGAAACGATCAATTGTCTCGGCGTTGTCCGCCAGGAGGTCGATACCGTGGCTTTCACGAATCCTGATGAGATCGACCCCGTCGGTGGTTCGCAGACCCAGCATCAACGCCTCGAAAGCCGATTGCTCGGGCGACGGCCGCTCCTCGTCCTCGATCGGGGGCCGTCCCGAGTCGATCGCTGCCTGCCACAGCCTCAGCTTGCGCCGGTTCCACCAGCGCCGTCCGCCGGAGAAGGAGTGGGCCGACGGCCCGAGACCGAGGTAGGGCGTGTGGTCCCAGTACTTCTGGTTGTGGCGGGAACGGTGCTCGGGCGCGGCAGCGAAGTTGGAGACCTCGTAGCCCTCGTAGCCGGCATCGGCCAGCAGCTCGTGGGTGAGAAAGAACTGCTCCGCCTGCTCCGGCTCGGGAAGCTCGGTGGCCTCCCCCCGTTCGAGACGGCGGCCGAAGACCGTGCCCCCGTGATAGGTCAGCTGGTAGCAGCTCAGGTGGTCGACTCCGAGCGCCGTCGCGTGCTCGAGCTGGCGGCGCCACTGCTCCGGCGTCTGTCCGGCGAGGCCGTAGATGAGGTCCACCGACACGGTGTCGAAGCCGGCCGCGAGGAGGGTCTCCACCGCCGCCAAGGCCTCGTCAGCCGAGTGCGAGCGTCCGAGGAACGCCAACGCCCGGTCGTCGAAGGACTGGACCCCGAGATTGATGAAACTCACTCCAAGATCCCGCCACGCGGCGGCCGGATCTCGGGAAACATCCTCCGGATTGGCCTCGAGAAAGATCCCTGCGTCGGCGTCCACCTCGAGGTGCCGGCGGATGCCTTCGAGGATATTTGCGAGCTGCAGCGGCCCGAGGGTGGACGGAGTCCCGCCGCCCAGGTAGATCGTGTCAAAGACCAGACCGCAATCGCTGTACATCGCAGCCTCGCGGACCACGCCCTCGGACCAGGCTGTACGACGTTTCTCGCCCGCGATCGTCACCGCGAAATCACAGTAAGGACACACCGAAGTGCAGAAAGGAACGTGGATGTAGAGGCCTGCGGAGGAGGGTGCTGAGTGAGTCACCATTCGATAATTTCGGATTTCGGATTTCGGATTTCGGATTTTTCCAGCCCCATGAGAGCCTCGGCAATTCGGACGAGAGGATGCCAGGCACCTCCGCCATACTCGCCTTTTCCCACGGGCTGAGAGGATGCCAGGCACGCCGCCATGATGTTGAGGACGCCATCGTGCCGGAATGCCAGGCACCTCCGGCGTGCGCGGACCGTTTCCCGAGGCGCTTCCGAAAATCCGAAATCCGAAATCCGAAATCCGAAATCACCTGGGGTGGCCGGCATTCCTATTTCCTAATTCAATCTCTGTCCGTCTTCAAGACCGCAACGAACGCCGACTGCGGGATCTCCACCGACCCCACCATCTTCATCCGCTTCTTGCCCTTCTTCTGTTTCTCGAGGAGCTTGCGCTTGCGGCTGATATCGCCGCCGTAGCACTTGGCGGTCACGTCCTTGCGGTAGGCGTTGATGGTCTTGCGGGCGATGATGTCGCCACCGACCGCGCCCTGGATGGCGATCTTGAACTGCTGGCGCGGGATGGTGTCGGCCAGCCGCTCACAGTAGTGAAGGGCGCGCGACCGCGCCTTGTCGCGGTGGACCAACTGCGACAGCGCGTCGACCACCTCGCCGTTGACCAGGATGTCCACCTTGACGAGATCGGTCGGCCGGTAATCGATCATCTCGTAGTCGAACGAACCATAGCCCTGGGTCACCGACTTGAGGCGGTCGTTGAAGTCGAAGATCACCTCTGCCAACGGCATTTCCGAGGTCAGCTCGACGCGACCGACTGCCAGGTAGCTGAAGGTGGTGTTCTCGCCGCGGCGGTCGCGGCACAGCTCCATGACCGCGCCGAGGTAGCGCTCGGGCATCATCACCGAGGCCTTGATGTAGGGCTCCTCGGCACCATCGATCGATCCAGGATCGGGATAGAGGCTCGGGTTGTCGACCCACATTTCCTTTCCGTCGGTGAGGGTCACGCGATAGCGAACGGAGGGCGCGGAGAGAATCAGCGACAGATCGTACTCGCGCCGCAAACGCTCCTGCACCACCTCGAGGTGGAGGAGGCCGAGGAATCCACACCGAAAGCCGAACCCGAGCGCGACGGAGGAGTCCTTCTCGTAGGTCAGGGCGGCGTCGTTGAGCTTGAGCTTCTCGAGCGCCTTGGTCAGGTCCAGATACTCTTCGGTGGACATCGGATAGATAGACGAGAAGACCACCGACTTGGCCTCCTTGTACCCGGGCAGAGGCGCATCGGCCGGCGCCTCGACATCGGTGATCGTGTCACCCACGGCGATTTCCGACACCGCCTTGACCCCGGCGATGACATATCCAACCATCCCTGCTGCGAGCTCGTCGGTCTTGACCCTCTTGAGCTGCAACAGCCCGACCTCCTCGACGTCGTACTCCTTGCCGGTGTGCATGAGGAGAATCTTCTGGCCCGGATGGAGAGAGCCCTCCATCACCCGGACCAGGAGCACCGCGCCGCGATAGGGGTCGTACTGGGCATCGAAGATCAGGGCCTGGAGCGGCGCTTCCGAGTCGCCGGCCGGCGGCGGCAGTCGCTGGATGATGGCCTCGAGCACCTCTTCGACACCGGCGCCCGTCTTGGCCGAGCACAGCACCGAATCATCCGCATCGAGACCGAGATCCTCCTCGATCTCTTCCTTGACCCGTTCCACATCGGCGGCCGGGAGATCGATCTTGTTGATCACCGGCACCATCTCGAGGTCGTACTCGGTGGCGAGATACATATTGGCAACCGTCTGCGCTTCGACGCCCTGCGACGCGTCGACCAGCAACAGCGCCCCCTCACACGACATCAGCGACCTCCGCACCTCGTGCGAGAAATCGACGTGGCCGGGCGTGTCGATGAGGTTGAGCCTGTAGGCCCTGCCGTCCCGGGCGGTGTAAGCGAGGGTCACGGTGTTCGACTTGATCGTAATGCCGCGCTCGCGCTCGATGTCCATGGAATCGAGGATCTGGTTCCGAAACTCACGATCCGTCACAGCGCCGCAGTGCTGGATCAACCGGTCGGCAAGCGTCGACTTGCCGTGATCGATGTGCGCGATGATGCAGAAGCTCCGTATGTCGTCCAATCTCCACTCCTCTGATGTGCCGTCGTCGGGCCGCGAAGCGCATTATCCCGCATATCTCGCCACCTCGCTACTACGGGCATGCGATCGAGCGCCGAAGGCGCGACAAACCTATAGCCTGGGGCGTCAGCCCCAGGTATTGGGCATCACAAATCCCGGAGCCCTGAAAGGGCGACAGATCGCGGCTGCGGCGTGAGCCGCAGCCATCATCTTATGAATGTCTGTCGCCGCTTCGCGGCTGACCCTGTTTCTATCAGATTTTGCGTAGGGCTACCCAACCATCTGATCCTGAAGCCCGCGGGCTTCCGCGATCAGGGGCTTGCAGGTCTTCTCGTATAGCGGATTAAAGCTCTCCGCTGCTTCCAGCGCCTCGACCGCACGTTCCACGGCCTCGTGGCGCGAAGAGGCTTCTTCGGCCGTCCGCGCCTCGAGGAGGTGCAACCGACCCCTGATGAGGAAGAAGTCGGCGTCGGTCGGGTCGATCGCGAGACCCCGATCGGCCGCGAGAAGACCCGTGGAGAGCGCCTCCGTCGGATCAACATCGCGACTCAGTTGCCAGTGCGCGCGGAGTATCGCTTCGCGGGCGCGCTCGAGGTAGATGCCGGGCGCCGTTGGATTGAGCTCCTCGGCGGCCGCGAGACGGCGGCCGGCATCGGTGAGAAAGAACTCCACGGGCCCGCCGTGCTCCATGGCCCATTCGACCGAGATCAGATTCAGCTGCCCTTCCATCAGCTGCAGATCCCACAGCTCCTGGTTGCCGGCCACCGCGGCACGCGCTTCGCTCCGCCCTCTTTCGAGAATCGCCGTGGGATCTCGATCATGATCGACCAGGTATCGCGCCTCGGTGTGGCTGCACAGAGCGAGATTATGGTGGGCAAACGCCATCGTTGGATCCAGCGCCAGGCTATGGCGCAACTGGGCGCGCGCCTCGCGCAGGGCTGGGAAGGGGTCGCCGTCGACGAGGATTTCGAACTCGGCACGCAGCTCCCAGGCGTAGCCGAGGTTGCTGTACTGGTAGGCGAGGTTTGGTTCGAGCTCGATCGCTCGGCCGTAGGCGGTCACCGCCCGTTCGAGACTGGGGCGCGGATCGTTGCCCGAGTTCATCTCCACAACCGCCTGCGTTTTGTGGGCGTTGCCGAGGTTGTTGTGCGCGGCCGCGAGGTCGGGCATGAGATCCACCGCACGCTCGAGCACGGCCAGCGAACGCTTCAACCACGGTGTCGGGTCGCCCCCGCGTTCCGCCTCGAGCTCGGCGCGCTCGAGCAGTATCAGCCCGCGGTTGGAGAACACCGATGCCTGCGACGGGTTGAGCTCGATCGCTCGCGCAAAGCAGTTCGCCGCGGCATCGAGGCTGTCGGCAGGATCCTGACCATGAGATTGCTGGTACTCGGCCCGCTGCCAGTGCACGAGGCCGGAGTTCGAGTGTGCGGCAAAGGTCGGCCGGACACGGATGCTCTCGCCGTACGCGTTTGCCGCGCTGTCGAGCGATTTCATGGGGTCGAGACCTGACGCCAGCTCGTACTCCGCGACCAGGTACTCGGCGGTGCCGAGGTTGAGCCAGGCCACCGCCGAGTCGGGATCGATGGCGATGGCCCGCTCGCCCGCAGCCACGGCGCTGCCGAGCAACGGTCTCGGGTCCTTTCCCCGGCGGCGCGCGTAGCTCCCTTCGAGGCGATAGATCATGCCGAGATTGATCTGTGCCTGCGGGTCCTCCGGCCCGAGCTCGGCCGCCCGTTCGGCCAACCGCGCCGCCTCCTGCAACGAGGCGGTCGGATCCCCGCCGTGATGCAGCTCGAAGCCCCCACGCATCCAATACAGCTTCGACCGCAGGTTGGCGGGCCGTGGATCTCCGGGACGGGCAATGTCGGCGGTGTCCGCCATTTCCAGCGCTTGAGCGAAAAGATCCTCGCGCAGCGTCCCGTTCTCCTGCTCGAGGTTGAACAGCCGGACCAATCGCGCGGCGTTACCGCGGTAGAGACCGGCGTCGCTGCGCCCGATGTCGAGCGCCCGGGAATAGACCTCGCCGGCTGC
>JAIVTZ010000088.1:0-8852 GCA_049188105.1 Deltaproteobacteria bacterium
CGAACCCGCTGGTCCATACATCTCTCCGGCCACGGCCTTGCTTGCAGGCGCCATCGTTGTCAGGGCCCTTCCAGCAGAGCCTTCACCTGCTCGACCGAATTTGCTGCGTCGTAACCGTACGCGTCGGCGCCGATCTCGTCGGCGAACTCCTTCGAAACGGGGGCACCGCCGATAATGGTCTGGATCTTCCCGGCCAGACCACGCTCCCGGAGCAGATCCACCACTCCCTTCATCGATGTCATGGTGGTCGTGAGCAACGCCGAAATGCCGATCACCGATGCACCGGACTCCACGGCGGTGTCCACGAAACGCTCGGCGGTGACGTCGTTGCCGACGTCGATGACCTCGAATCCGGCCCCCTTCAGCATGATTCCGACCAGGTTCTTGCCGATGTCGTGGAGGTCGCCGTGGGCGGTGCCGATCACCACCTTTCCGGCAGTCGGGATTCCCTCCTCGATCATCAGCGGCGTGATCAGATCGATTCCTCTCTGCATCGCGCGGGCGGCGAGGAGCACCTCTGGAAGAAAGATCTCGTGACGACGGAACAAATCGCCCACCACGTTCATCCCCCCGATGAGCCCGTTGTCGAGAATCTCTCCCACCGGCAGGCCGGCATCCATGGCCTGCTGCGTCAACTCGGCGACGCGTTCGTCCTCGCCGTTTCTGAGGCTGGCGACTATCTCCTGAAGAACATCCATATTTGACCCCCTATGTGTCGTAACGAATCGACTGGATCCGCTCTCGACATTCCTGATCTGCGCAATCGGTGCAGAAGGCGAAATCGATGTCGAATTCGTGCACCTCTTTGTCGGCAGCCACCAAAACGCCGGAGACCGACTTCACGGGCTGCATGAGGTAGCTGGCGTTGAGCGAGACGCCGATTTGTTCAGGCCGAAGAACGTCGAAGAGCTTCCCCTGACCACTGACATGCCAGCCGCAGTAACCGGGACTGTACGGCAGCACCCGCATGTCGGGACCGATCGAACCTGACTGCGAAAGGCTGTCCTGGTAATCGCGAGCCATCACGGCGGCCAGAGACTCGGCGCCGGCCGAGGCGATGGTGTCGAGTGTGTATCCGAGCGGCGGATCCCCATCGCCGAACAGGCGAAGGATCTCGACGCAAACGGCCTCGCCGACGGTGACCGCGAACAGAGCCAGGCGGCGGGCATCGGGGAAGATCCCCTCGAGAGGCGTACGAGGAGCGTTGCGGCCGTCGCCTCGGTAGATCGCACTGAACTCCTCGACCGAGACCTCGGCTCGAATGCCCACGGGATCTACCAGTCTGGAGTAGATTTCAAAGGCGTCGTCCACGAGGGCCGCGACACGGTCCGGAATTGCAGCGTCACCGGGAATTCCCTGTGCGCTCAGCACCGTCTGGCGATGCGGAATCGCCGCGGAGGACGAAAAACTCGTGGTCCCGTGCATCAGCTCCGACCGGGCAGGCTGTGCATGCCGAAACGATTTGCTTCAGCCGTCATCAGACGGTCCAACTCGGATTTGACGTCGTCAGAAAGCCCTGAAGGTGTGTAGGACGTGATGAGCTGTTCCACCTCGTTCGCGGCCCGGTCGTGGAGGGTGAGTCCGCCCTCTTCGAGCCAGCGGGAGCGATTCGCGCGATCGACGACCGGTCCCGGAAATTTGATCTCGTCTCTGAGGTGGCGGCGAGTGTGATCGGCGATGAGAAGGTGCTTTTCCCGTATCAGCTCCTCGAAGATCGGGGCCGACGGGAAATCGTCGCGGGGCTCGATGCCGTCGACCAGACGTTGCGTCATCCCGCAGATCTCGTTGTCGAGCACCAGCTTCTCGAGGCTCTGGCAGCTCTCGAAGTCGAGCATTCCGGGCCCGGAAATGCTGTTGATGCCTGAAAGCGCGGCAAGAGTGGCGCCCATGGAGGTTTCGAAACCCGCCTGAGCGTCCAGCTGTTTGGCATCGCTCATCGCGATATAGGCCTGGGTGGGCATACCGAGGTGTTTGCCGATCTCGCTGTAGGCGCAGTCGATCATTTGAGTTTCGACGGCGCCCATCGGCGTGGTCTCGTACCGCATGTCGAAGATCGCGGGCGAGCCGCCGTAGAGAACCGGCGCGCCGGGGCTGGCAAGCTGGCTGATCACGACACCGCTGAGAGTTTCAGTGGTGTGCTGGATCAGTGATCCGACGAGCGTGACCGGCGCCATGAAACCGGAAAGCGGCATCGAGATGAACTCCACCGGGATGCCGCACCGGGCGCAGTCGACAACGTTTTGCGAGGTCACCTCGCTCCATTTGATCGGTGAGGTGGGACAGCACGAGAAGACCGTCAGAGGTTTGGCCCTGAGCTCCTCCGTGGAGCCTCGGACCGCGAGCTGCAGATCGCGCATGATGTCGAACGCTCCGATGGTGAAGGCCCCTGTGACCACCGGTTTTTCACAGTACAGAAGGCTGAGGAAGAGGCGGTAGCTGTCCGAGATATCCTCGGGCACGTCTGCGGGGATGAATGCCGTGCTCTGCGCCTGGATGTGTTCCAAGCCGCTCACTACCTTGGCGTACCGGATGTAGTCGTCCGTGTGGGGCTTTCTCATGGTGCCGTTGTCGAGGATGTTGATGGCGGCCGAACCCGGTGTGAAATGCACGTTGTCGCCCGAGAAATCGTGGGTCTGTTTGCCGAGCACGTCATACAGCTTGAAGCCACTCGGGACCGTTGAAAGCGCCTTGTCGATGAGCTCCTCGGTGAAGCGGGCGTGTTGCTTGGAGAGCTCCACGTCGGCGCCGTGCTCGCCAAGCAGGTCGAGGACCTGCTGGTTGTGGATCTCGACCCCCATCGTACAGAGCAGTTCTCGGGCCTCGGCGATGATCTTCATCTTGAGATTATCTTCGAGAAGCTTGAGCTTTGGACGCATGTTGATCCTCCAGAGGTTCCTTGAGATCGTCGCCCATTGCCACCGTACCACAATTTGGTATTTTAGTTCATAATGTGGGAAGCTGGACCAGCCGGAACGTGATCAGGAGCGTCACGGCCAGTCTCAGAGGATAGCCGGCCGCGGTGCAGGAGATGGCTCGAGCCGTTCTCAACCATCATTCTGCGGGACCTGATCGAAGAGTCGTTATCATGTGGTTCAACCGGCACCGCTGGACCGAAGGGGGAAGTGATGAAGACGAGCTGTCGTGTCCTGGTCACCCTATCCGTGCTGCTGATCGCGGGCCTGGTCTGCGCCGAGGAATCGAGGAGCGCAGGCGAGAAAGACGACCCGCTCCGTGGTCTCGAATACCGTCTCATCGGTCCGTCCGCGGGCGGGAGGGTGTCCCGGGTCGCTGGCGTTCCCGGCGATCCGCTGACCTACTACGCCGCCACCGCGGCGGGTGGTGTCTGGAAGTCGGTCGACGGCGGCCGCGAGTGGAAGTCGGTGTTCGATGATCAACCGGTCTCGTCCGTCGGTTCGATCGCGGTGGCGCCGTCGGACCCCAACGTCGTATGGGTCGGCTCGGGAGAGGCCAACATCCGCGGCAACGTGGGTGAGGGCAACGGCATCTACCGGTCGACCGATGCCGGCGCGACGTGGTCGAGGGTATGGACCGGGGAGGGTCAGATCGGCACCATGGCGGTCCATCCCGACAACCCGGACATCGCCTTTGCGGCGGTCCTCGGCAGCCCGTTCGGCGCCGGACCCGAGCGCGGGGTCTACCGCACGACCGATGGCGGAAAGTCGTGGCAGAAAGTGCTGTTCGTCGATTCTGACACCGGCGCCTCCGACGTGTGCTTCAACCCGTCGAACCCGCGGATTCTGTTCGCCGGATTCTGGCAGACCCGGCGGCAACCGTGGGGCATGACCTCGGGCGGCCCGGGCAGTGGGTTGTACGTCTCGCGGGACGGTGGCGACACCTGGAAGAAATTGCAGGGGAAGGGCCTCCCCGAAGGGATTTGGGGAAAGGTCGGGGTGCGGGTGGCGACCGGCGAACCGAATCGAGTCTACGCGCTGATCGAGGCCGAGGAGGGCGGTCTGTTCCGTTCCGACGACGGTGGCAAGACCTGGTCACGAATCAACCCGTCGAAGGGTTTGCGGCAGCGGGCGTGGTACTACACGACCCTCACCATCGACCCATCGAACGCCGATGTGGTCTGGTTTCCCCAGGTGGGGATGCTCAAGACGACCGACGGCGGCAAAAGCGTGCACTCGGTCAAGAGTGGCGGCTGGGACTACCACGACGTCTGGATCGACCCGTCGAACGCCGAACGGATGATCGTGGCCAGTGACGCCGGCGTCTCCCTCTCTCAAGATCGTGGCACGACGTGGGTCCGACCGCCCATGGCGATCGCCCAGTTCTACCACCTGAGCGTCGATACCAGGACGCCCTATCGGGTGCTCGGCAGTCTCCAGGATTTTGGGACCGTTTCGGGACCGAGCAACAGCCTCCACGGCGGTGGAATATTGTTGTCGGACTGGCACTCGGTCGGAGGTGGCGAGGCCGGTCACGTGGTTGCGGATCCGGGGGACCCCGACACCGTCTGGGCCGGAGAATACCTGGGCTACATCTCGCGCTTCGATCAGCGCACCGGTCAGGCTCCGCACCTGGGGATCGATCCGGACGACGGATCCGGGCACGGTGCTGAGGATCTCCGCTACCGCTTCCAGTGGACGGCGCCGATCGTGATCTCGCCCCACGATCCAAAGATCGTCTACCACGCCGCCAACGTACTGTTCAAAACCGAGGACGGCGGCCAGAGCTGGCAAGCGATCAGCCCGGATTTGACCCGAAACGACGCAACGAAACAGAAATGGGCTGGGGGGCCGATCACCGGTGACAACACCGGCGTCGAGTTCTACAACACGATATTCGCGGTCGCCGAGTCGCCGGTCGAGCGGGATCTCATCTGGGCCGGAACCGACGATGGTCTGGTCCACCTGACCCGTGACGGCGGCGCGAGTTGGAGTGACGTTACACCGGACGGCATCCCCGAGTGGGGGACCGTGAGCATAATCGAAGCATCACGCTGGGACGCCGGTACCGCGTACGTGGTGGTCGACGCCCACCGGTTGGACGACGAGACGCCGTACCTCTTCAAGACCACCGATTTCGGCGGCAGCTGGAAGAGCCTCACTGATGGACTCGACCCGGAGATCTACCTGCACGTGGTGCGCGAGGACACCCGGCTCCAGGGGATGCTCTACCTCGGAACCGAACGCGGGGTCATGGTCTCGCGCGACGACGGCGCCAGCTGGCAGCCTCTACGTCTCAACATGCCCACCGTGGCGGTGGTCGACCTTGCGGTGGCCGGCGACGATCTGGTGGTCGGAACCCTCGGCCGCTCGGCGTGGATTCTGGACGACCTGACGCCGGTGCGCGAGATGTCACCCGAGATCGCGGCCGCACCGGAGCACCTCTTTTCACCTCTGCCGGCAGTGCGCTGGCGGTATGCCAGGGCACCGTACGGAAGCAAGGATGGCGCCACCAAAAACCCGCCGAAAGGGGCCATCATCACCTACTACCTGACGAAGAAACCAGAGGGTGAAATCACCCTCGAGATCCTCGACGCCGAGGGCGTTCTCATACGTCGACTGAGCAGCGTCCTCAAGACGCCCTATACGTCACCGGAGCACCCCGACTGGGATCCCGACTCCAAGCCCAAACCAGAGCTCGGGGTCAAACCGGGCACCAATCGCACATCCTGGGACCTCGCCTATCAGGAACCCAAGTGGGTCCCCGGCGCACGGATCGACACCGGGACACCGAGACCGGGTCCGCTGGTGCTGCCTGGCGACTACACCCTGCGGTTGACGGTTGAGGGCAGGTCCTCGATCCAGCCGCTCCGGGTCGAGCTCGATCCGCGTTCTTCGGCCTCCACGGCCGATCTCGAGAAGCAGCTGGCCTTCGCCCTGGGAGTTCGGGAACAGATGGCGAAGATCGCCGCAATGGTCGAGATGATCCGGGGCCTCCGCGAGCAGGTGACGGACCGCAACAAGCGTCTCGCCTCGGACCCGGATGCCAGTGAGCTGCTGGCTCTTGGCGAGAAGTACATTGCGGACCTGAACGCGGTTGAAGAGGAAATCCACAACCCCCACGCGGAAGTGAACTACGACGTCCTCGCCGGCCGCCACGGCGGCGCGAGGCTGTACTCCCGCCTGAGCTGGTTGTTCATAACGTCGGGAGCCCACGACGGGCCGCCTACCCAGGGCATGCAGGAGGTCGCCGCCGAGATCGAGCGGCAGCTGGCGAAACAGGAATCGGCGCTCGATGCGCTCATCTCTGAAGATCTGACACGACTCAACGGGCTGGCGAGCGAGCTCGCCGTGCCGTATGTGTTGACGCCGGAGGCCGTCCGCCGATGAGAAGTGCGGGCTAACGCCCGCCGGGAAGGTACCCAAGAACCATGGCGAACACAGATCACGTCAGCTCGCTGCCCGGCGGCTTTCGCATCTTGAGCGACTCCCAGCTCACCCAAATTCACCACGCGTCGCTGGAGATCCTGCGCCGTACGGGGGTACGGGTCTGCGATGGCGAAGCGCTCGATCTCCTCCGCGATGCCGGGTGTTCGGTCAGCGACGAGGATCTGGTGAGGTTTCCGGCGGCGGTGGTCGAGGAGGCGGTGCACCATGCGCCTTCGCGGATTGTACTCTGCAACCGAACATCCGAACCGCGGGTCTTCCTCGAGGGGCAGAGATCGTACTTCGGAACCGGCTCGGATCTGCCCCACACCCTGGATCTGGAAACCGGAGAGCGGAGGCTGTCACTCCTGTCCGACGTGGCAGACACGGCCCGCCTCGCGGACTCCTTGCCGAATCTCGATTTCGTGATGTCGATGGCCCTCCCCTCGGATGTGGCGAGTACGACATCGGACCGTCACTCATTCCTGGCGATGACCACGAATACTTCCAAACCGTTGGTGTTCACCGCCTGGGATGAATCGGGTCTGACCGACATCATCGCCATGGCGGAGATCATCGTCGGCGGTGCCGAAGCCCTGGCGCTCAAACCGTTCCTTCTCGCCTACCTCGAACCTACCTCGCCGCTGCAGCACTCACAGGCGGTCCTGCGCAAGATGATGATGATGGCGGACAAGCGGCTGCCCTTCGTCTATGCGCCGGGGCCGGTCGAAGGCGCGACGGCTCCGGTGACGTCGGCGGGCAGCCTGGCGATGGCCAACGCCGAGGTGCTGAGCGGCCTCACCATCGCTCAGTTGCGGCGGAAAGGTACGCCGGTCGTCTACGGTTCAGGCAGCGGTCCTCTCGACATGCTCACCACCGTCGCGACCTACGTCAGCCCGCAGTTCATGCTCCACTGCAAGGCGATGGCCGAGCTCGGACACCACTTCTACAAGCTGCCGGTGTGGGGGTTCGCGGGTTGCTCGGACTCCAAGCAAGCCGATCTTCAGGCCGGCGTCGACAGCTCCATGTGGATATTGTGGACCGCGCTGAGCGGGGCCAATCTGGTCCACGACATCGGATACATCGAGTCGGGCATGACCTGTTCGTACGAGATGATCGTGATCTGCGACGAGATCATTGGTTTTGTCCGCCGCCTGCTGGGCGGCATCGAGCTGTCACCGGAGACCTTGGCTCTCGATGTGATCGATGAGGTCGGGCCGGGCGGAGAACATCTCTCCACCGAGCACACGCTCCGTCACTACAAGAAGTGCTGGTACCCGCGCGTTTTCGACCGTAGGACCCACCAGTCGTGGGTCGAAGAGGGCCGGCCGACCGCCGTCGAAACGGCACGCGAGATAGCCCGTGAAGCCATCGCCCGGCATGAGCCTGATCCGCTGCCCGAGGCAACCCGCGAAACCCTGCACAGTTTGGTCGCGGCAGCCGACGAGCGCGCCGGGATCACGTAATCTCTGCCGATGCTGATAGCTGGCGAAGCCTGTTCTGATCATCAACGCACCCATGTTCGATGGGTGATCCTTGCGCTTCTGTTCATGGCGAGCTTCGTGGCCTATGTGCTGCGAACAAACATGTCCATAGCCGGCGAAAACATCATGGCTGATCTCGGGTTGTCCAAGATCCAGTTGGGTATGGTGTTTTCGGCGTTTGCCTGGGGATACGCGATTTTCCAGTTTCCGGGCGGCGTTTTCGGTGACATTGTGGGGTCCCGTCGGGCCCTCAGTTTCATCGCCGTATGGTGGGGGATCCTGACATTGGCCACGGGCCTGGTGCCCGGAACGGCCCTCGCGTCCACGACCTTCATCCTTGCCGCCCTCATCGCCCTGCGATTCCTGATCGGCGTCGCGCAGGCACCCTTGTTTCCGGTGTTCGGTGGTGGAACGATCGGAAAATGGTTCCCGGTGTCGGGGTGGGCATTCCCGAACGGGTTGACGAGCACCGGGCTGACCCTGGGCGCCGCCGTCACGGCACCGCTGGTCGCCTGGCTGATGGAGAAATTCGGCTGGCGTGAGTCCTTTCTCGTGACGGCGCCCTTGGCATTTCTGATCGCCGGGATCTGGTGGTGGTACGCGAGAGACGACCCGGCCGATCACCCGGGGGTCAGCAAGCGCGAGTTGGACCTGATCAACTCCGGCCGGCCGGTTCCGGAACAGGCTGTCGACGACAGAACAGCCTGGAAGAGGGTGCTTAAAAATCGAGACATTCTGCTGCTGACCGCGAGCTATTTCTGCATGAACTACGTCTTCTATATTTTCTTCAATTGGTTCTTTATCTACCTCGTCGATGTTCGGCAGTTCGAGATCCTGGAAGGAGGCTACTTTGCCGCAGCTCCCTGGATGGTCGGTGCAGTCGCTGCAAGCGTCGGGGGGCTTTGGTGCGATCGCCTCTGCAAACGCATCGGTCCCCGCTGGGGATGCAGAATCCCCGGCGTCGTCGGTCTCAGCCTCGTTGCCGGTCTTCTTTTTCTGGGTGCCACCGCCAAGAATCCTTATCTGGCCG
>JAIVTZ010000089.1:0-8835 GCA_049188105.1 Deltaproteobacteria bacterium
ATCAGAACACGGACGCCGCCCCCAGTCAACTCGCAAGATACTGATATAGCTACAGTTGAGAGATTGTCGAAACGCTCAATCCGGCTACCACCGATCCGGATCGATACCGTCGAAGACGAGCAGTCGGCTGATCGTGGTTCGACGGTTCATGACCAGCTCCCCGGTCTCCCGGTGCACGGTCAAGGGCAGGTGTTCGAGGTGAGAAGCGGCCGGCCGGCCGAGATCGAGAACCGCTCTACGACGCCATCGCCAGACTCCGTTCTCCGCCTCCCACAGCTCGACCTCGTCACGCCAACGCCGCAGCTGCCACAGCAGACTCCCGTCGGCCGACCACACAATTCGCGTCGGGTCGCGGCCGATCTTGCGAGGCGCCCCCCCCGCGGCCGGCACCACCCACGCCCCCTGGGCGGGATCGGAATCCTGCGTCCACACCGAGTATGAAATCAACCCGCCCGCCGGGCTCCACTGGGGATAATCCCCTCCGTTCGGGGTCAGCTCTCGAGGTTTGCCGCCGGCGGCGGATACGACCCAAACCCTGATCGGTGAGCCCGCCGCAAAGGCCAAGAACCGACCGTCCGGCGACCAGCTCGGGTACTCCGACGATTCCACACCGGTGGCCAGGGTCACCGGCTGTCCGCCGGCTCGCGCCACCACTCTGAGCTCGGTTCCAACGCTCGGATCCCGCGCAAGATAGGCGACTCGACCGCCGTCCGGAGAAATCGACGGGCACGAGGCGTCCTCAGCCGGGTGGGTCAGGGGCTCCTCCACGCCGGACGGCTCACGCAGGAACAAAACGGCGCTGCCGGCAACGTAGCGCCGATAGGCCACCACACCGCTCTCACCGACGCTCCCCCAACCGCTCTCCGGCACCCCGCACAGGAGGCAGCGCCAACCGTTACCGTCGGGGTCTACAGCCACCAGATCGTTGGTGGTGTTGCGGCGCACGGCCGCCAACCGATCTCCATGCGGCGACAGAGCCGGGTTCCACAGTCGATCCAACCTGGGAATCAACGGCGCACTCCCATCCTCGGTGATCCGCATCAGGCGGCCCTCGACCGAGGCCACGAGGGAGCGTCCGGAGGGCGCCCAGTCGATGCCGAAGACCTGCTTCTCGGGCGTCAGCCAGGTCTGTAGGGGCGCCGAGAAATCCTTGGCTACGAAAACGCTGTTCGGCACACCACTGGGGCCGGCAAACAGGGCATAGCCTCCACCGGGCCTGATCTCGGCGCCGCACCACGAGTGCTCGGCATCCGCGTCCCGCACCCTTGTCGCCTCTCGCCGGCTCAGCGAGTATTGATAGAGGCTGAAGCTCCCGGCCTTATCCTCGCGTGAGAACACGAAGGTGTCGGAATCGAGCCAGGCGCCGCCGCCCGCCCTGATCACCTCCGCCGTCGCCTGACCGCCCACCGCGGGCACGACCCGCAGCGACGGCTCGCCCGCGACCACTACCTCCACCAACAGGGCCTTTCCGTCCGGCGAGTACAGCGGCAGGCTCAACGCCTCGGCTGTCGCGCCCGCCAGAATGGTGCGGGTCAAGCCGGTCGCGGCATCGACGGCGATCACCTCGCTGCGACCGATCTGGTTCCAGGCAACCACGATCTCGTCGCCCGCGGGGTTCCATGCCGGGTCGTTCAGCGTACCGACGGTGTCGAGGAGGGCGTTGACGCCCCAACGCCCCGGATCGGGACGCAGTGGTTCTTTTCCGAGGCGGGCGGACACCCCGCCGACCACGAGCCCGACTGCGAGAAACGCGGCGCCCAATGCGGCCGCCCGTAGGGCGAGCCGGCGCCGGCGGGCCGTCACCGCCTGCAGCTTTCCGGTGCTGATCGCGATCGTCGGCGCCTCGGCGAGGCTCACCTCGTCGGTGCCCTGGAAGATTGCCAGATCGCGCGCGAGATCGACGCTCGATCGGTAGCGCCGGTCCGGGTCCTTTTCGAGGCAACGTTCCACCACCGCCACCAGCTCCGAAGGGATCTCCGGAGCGATGTCGGCCAGCGACCGATAGTTGGACTGCACCACAGCCTGCAGCACCTTCATCGGGGTCGGTCCGTCGAAGGCGCGTTCGCCCGACAGCGCCTCATAGAGCACGGTGCCGCACGAGAAGATGTCCGAGGACGGCGTCACCTCCTTACCGAGGGCCTGCTCGGGGGCCATGTATGGACAGGAACCCAGCACCATCCCGGGCGACGTCAGCGTCTCGATGGGGGTCTCACCAGAGCGGTTGGCAAGGCGGGCGAGACCGAAATCGAGAACGGTGACATGGCCGCCGTCCCCGACCATCACATTCGACGGTTTGAGATCGCGGTGTATCACACCGACCGCGTGCGCGGCTGTGAGCGCCAGGGCCATCTGCTCGACAACCCGCGCCGCGAGCCGTGGCGGCATCGGCCCGTCGTCCAATAACACGTTGAGGGAGTGGCCGCGGATCAGCTCCATCACGAGGTAGGGCAAATCCTCTCCGACCCCCGGATCGAAGGTGCCGACATCGAAGATGGCGACCACGTTGGGGTGCTGCAACCGCGCCATTGCCAACGCCTCGCGTTCGAATCGGCGCTCGGCCGAAGGCTCGTTGACCAGAATGTGGGGCAGGAGCTTGAGCGCCACCTCGCGATCGAGACGCTCGTCCCGGGCCGACCACACCGATCCCATTCCGCCTCTGGCGAGCCTTTTTTCGAGGCGGAAGCGCCAGATCTTCATGCCGGGCTTGAGCTCGGTAGTCATGACCGTCCCATGATACGACGGCACGCGCCGCTGTTCAGCCTCTCCGCTCCACAATCAGCCACCAGCGGAGCCGCTGACTCAACCGTCCTCCTCGGCCGCGGGTCCGCCGGGCGGAAAGAGCCACGGCTCCGACGCCGGCGGCGCGCCCTCCGGCTCGTGGCAACGCCGGCAGCGGGCCTCGTAGGCGCCGGCGGCGCCAACCACCACCAGCTCATCGCTTTGGATCAGTCGTTGCGTGTACGCCGCCGGCGCGCCGCAGGACGTACAGATGGCGTGGATCTTGTGCACCTCCTCGGCGACCGCGAGGAGGGTGGGCATCGGACCGAACGGGATGCCCCGGTAGTCCATGTCGAGCCCGGCTACGATCACCCGTTTGCCGAGATTCGCCAGGTGCCCACATACTCCGGGGAGCGTTTCATCGAAGAACTGCGCCTCGTCGATTCCCACCACCTCGGTCCTCGGGTCGAGTCGGGGCAAGATTTCATCGGTTCTCTCCACCAGCTCGCACGGTATCCGCATCTGCGAGTGGGAAACGATGTCACCGTCGGAGTAACGGTTGTCGAGCTTCGGCTTGAATACCTGCACCCGCTGGCGAGCGATCGCCGCCCGCTTGAGGAGCCGGATCAGCTCCTCCGACTTGCCCGAGAACATGGGCCCGGCGATCACCTCGATCCAGCCCGCACCCGGCCGCATTGGGTTCACCTTCGACGTACCTCCAGAGGCAGAAGATTAGCAGGGAATGAATTCGGAATTCGGAATTCGGAATTCGGAATGCCGCCCATCCGCCTCGTCGAAATTTCGAATTTCGAATTTTCATTCCTCTCACCCGGCAGGCGGGACGCCTGCCCCACAAAGGCGACCGGGGGCTGCGCACCTTCGCCGCACGCGGTCCGTTTCCCAACGCGCTTCCGAAAATTCGAAATTCGAAATTCGAAATTCGAAATCTATTTGTTAACCATATGCACGGCCTGCCCAAGCGCGCCCTCGACCGCCTCCTGGAAGGCCTCCGACATCGTCGGGTGGGGGTGGATGGTGAGGGCCACATCCTCGAGGAAGGCGCCCATCTCGAGGGCCAGCGTGGCCTCGCCGATGAACTCACTGACCCCGCGGCCGACGGCGATGACTCCGAGCAGCTGTTTGGTGTCGGCGTCGGCGACGACCTTGACGAAGCCATCGGTCGCATCCAACGACATGGCGCGGCCGGAGGCCTTGTAGGGGAAGGCGCCGGTGACCACGGTGTAGCCCTGCTCCTTGGCCTCCTCCTCGCCGAGCCCGACCCACGCGACCTCGGGATCGGTGTAGATCACCGCCGGCACGACGTTGTCAAAGGCCGCGGGCTCGCCGACGATCACCTCCGCCGCCACCTTGGCTTCCTGGTAGGCCTTGTGGGCGAGCAGCGCGCCGCCCGCCACATCGCCGATGGCGTAGATGCCGGGCGCGGAGGACCGCTGACGATCGTCGACCGTGATGAAGCCCTTGTCATCAGTCTGAACGCCTGCCGCCTCGAGACCCAACCCCTCCGTGTTGGGGACCCGGCCGACGGTCACCAACACCACGTCGGCCTCCAGCCGAAGCTCGTCGTCCTTCGGGCCGCGGGCAATCACCACGGACGGGTCGCCGGCCTCGAAGGACTCCGCACGGTGGCTGAGGTAGAGCTTGACACCGAGCTTTTTGAGCTGCCGGGTGAGGGCCTTGCCGACCTCGGGATCGAGGTCGGGCGCCACCTTGGGCAGAAACTCGACGACCGACACCTTCGACCCGAGCTTGGCGTAGACGCTGCCGAGCTCGAGCCCGATGTAGCCGGCGCCGATGATCACCAGACGCTCGGGAACCGCCTGCAACGACAGGGCCTCGGTCGAGCCGATGATCCTCTCGCCGTCGTGCTCGAAACCCTCGAGCGCCATCGGCCGCGAGCCGGTGGCGATCACCGCCTGCTCGAACTCGATCTCGACCCGGCCGTCGTCCGACGACACCGCGAGCGAGCGATCCGACACGAGCTCGGCTGAACCGTGAACCACCTCGACGCCGTTCTTCTCGCACAGGTAGGCGACACCCGAGGTCAGCCGGTCGACGATGCCGTCCTTCCACTCGACCATTTTCGGCAGATCAACGGCCAGGCTGCTCACCGTCAACCCCATGTCCTTCGCGCCCAACACCTCGTGCGCGAGGTCGGCGACGTGGATCAGCGCCTTCGACGGGATGCAGCCCACGTTGAGGCAGACCCCGCCGAGACGCGGTTCTTTCTCTACCAAGATCACGTCCTTGCCGAGCTGGGCAAGCCGAATCGCGGCCACGTAGCCGCCGGGACCGGCGCCTATCACCACCACCTGACACCCACGGGAGACCGAACCAACAACCATCACAACCTCGCCATCAGCATCATCGGCTCGGAAACGAGCCGCACCATGTCACTCATGAATCTCGCCCCCTCGGCGCCGTCGATGTACCGGTGGTCGAAGGAGACGCTGAGGTACATCATCTTGCGGATGGCGATCTCACCATCGACCACCTCCACCCGCTCCTTGATCGCGTGCAGCCCGACGATCGCCAGCTCGGGCACGTTGATGATCGGGGTCGCGAAGATCCCGCCCAGCGGCCCGATGTTGGTGATCGTGCAGCTTCCGCCCCTGAGCTCGTCGAGCCCGAGTTGACGGTTGCGGGCGCGCTCGGCCTTGTCCGCCACCTCGGCCGCCAGCTCCACCATGTCCTTGCGGTCGGCGTCGCGAATCACCGGCACGATGAGACCCTCGGGCGTGTCGACCGCGATGCCGATGTTGTAGTACTTCTTGAAGAGGATCTCCCCGCGCTCCTCGTCGACCGAGGCATTGAGGATCGGGTGCTTCTGGAGCGTCGCCACCAGCGCCTTGATGAAGAGGGGCAACAGGGTGAAGCGAACCCCCGTCCGCTCCTCGATCACCGGTTTGGCGCGGCGGTAGTGGGCGATGAGATCGGTGACGTCCGCCTCGTCGACGTGGGTGACGTGGGCTGCGGTGTGCTTCGCGGTCCGCATGGCGCCGGCGATGATCTTCCGGAGATGGGTGATCGGCACCCTCTCCACCTCGCCGTCGGCGGTCGCTGTGACCGTGCCCACGGGCGCCGTGGACGGCGCGGGTGCCGCCGGCACACCACCCTCGGCGGCACGTTCGACGTCCTCGTCGGTGATCCGCCCGCCCGAGCCCGAACCCTGTACAGACTGCAGATCGACCCCGAGCTTGCGAGCCAGCGCTCGGGTGCGCGGGGTGGCAAGCGGGCGGCGCGCCACGACGGCCGGCGTCGGCGCCTCGACATCCGCCGGCGGCGGCGCCGGTGCCGTCGCGGGCGCGGCTTCAGCCGCCGGTGCGAAGTCCTCGGGCAACTCCTCGCCCGCCTCGCCGATGGTCACCAGCGGATCGCCGACAAAGATCTCCGAGTCGGCCGCGGCATGCAATCGGAGCACGGTGCCAGAGTAGGGCGACGGCAGCTCGACCACCGCCTTGTCGGTCTCCACCTTGACCAGGGCCTGGTCCTCGGCAACCACGTCGCCCTCGGCAACGAGCCACTCGACGACCCGCCCCTCGTGGATGCCCTCACCGACATCTGGAAAATTGAATACGAACGCCATCATGCACCCTTTCTATTCGCCGGCAGCGAGACCATCATAGCGGGTTAATACGCGAGCACCTTCTCCACCGCTTTGACGATTCGATCGCGCGAAGGGAGGTAGAACTTCTCGTTGTGCGCGAGCGGAAAAACAACATCGAAACCGGCCACCCGCTGCACCGGCGCCTCGAGCTGTAGCATCGCGTGCTCGTGGATCTGGGCCGAGATCTCGGCGCCGAACCCCCCGGTGCGCGGGGCTTCGTGCACCACCACCGCGCGACCTGTCTTGACCACGCTCGAGATCATGGTCTCGCGGTCGAGCGGGTTCAAGGTCCGCAGGTCCACTATCTCGGCGCTGATATCCTCGCGGGCCAGCACCTCAGCGGCGTCGAGACACACCCGCACCATCGCACCCCAGGCGATCAGGGTGACATCGGTCCCCTCACGCGTCACCGCGGCCTGACCCAGGGGCACCGCGTAGCCCTCGGCCGGCACCGCCTCGCGGAAGGCGCGATAGATGCGTTTGGGCTCCATGAACAGCACCGGGTCGTCGTCACGAATCGCCGAGATCAGCAGCCCCTTGGCGTCGTACGGGTTCGACGGCACAACCACCTTGAACCCCGGCGTGTTGAGGAACAGGGCCTCGTAGCTCTCCGAGTGGTGCTCCGGCGGGTGGATACCGCCGCCGTATGGCATCCGCACCACCATCGGGCAGCTCAGGGTGCCGCGGGTGCGGTTGCGCATGCGGGCGGCGTGGGCGAAGAGCTGGTTGATCGCCGGGTAGACGAAGCCCATGAACTGGATCTCGGCGATGGGCCGGAAACCGGTCGCGGCGAGGCCGACCGACATGCCGATGATCGAGCTCTCGGCGAGCGGCGTGTCGATGACCCGCTGGTCGCCGAAGCGCTCGATGAGACCGTCGGTGGCGCGAAAGACCCCGCCGTCCACACCCACATCTTCGCCGAGCACGATCACCCGCTCGTCCCGCCCCATCTCCTCGAGCATGGCGTCGCGCACCGCCTGCGCGATGGTCTGCCTCTCGGTCGCCACCTCCGGCACGGCGTGTAGCGCCTGCCCGTCCGCGCCCTTCGCGCTCATGACTGCGTCTCCTGGATCAGCTCACCCATCTGCTCGGCCAGGTGGGGCGGCATCGCCGCATACATCGAGGTGAAGATCTCCTCGGGCGCCTGAGCCGGCATTTCCTCGAGCACCTTGACCTGGGCATCGACCCAACTGTGCGCCTCCTCGAGGAGAACCGTCTCCTGGTCGTCGTCCCACAATCCCTGGTGCTCCATAAAGCGGCGGAGCCGGAGGATCGGATCCCGCCCCTCCCACTTTTCGACCTCCTCGTCCTCACGATAGCGGCTCGCGTCGTCGGCCGTAGTGTGGTCGCCGAGCCGGTAGGTGACCGCCTCGATGAGGCTCGGGCCGTCGCCCCGCCGTGCACGTTCGATGGCCTCGACCGCGGCGGTGAAAACCGCGAACACATCGTTTCCGTCGACCTGAATGCCGGGCAAGCCGTAGCCGTGAGCCTTTTGGGCGAGCGTTTCCGCCGCCGTCTGCTTGTGCAGCGGCACGGAGATCGCCCACTGGTTGTTCTGGATCACGAACACCGTCTTCGTGCCGAAGACGGCGGCGCAGTTGACCGCCTCGTGGAAGTCACCCTCGGAGGTCGAACCGTCTCCGCCGAAGGTCACCGCCACCGCATCTTCTCCGCGCAGCTTGAGCGACAGCCCGACCCCGGCGCCGTGTTGCCATTGGCTGCCCACCGGGACCGCCACCGGGAAGCAGCGCACGTCCTCCGGGTAGCACGAGCCGCGCTCGTCGCCCGCCCAGTATGCGTAGACGAGATGCAGCGGGACGCCGCGAAGGACCATGACCCCGTGCTCGCGGAAGGCCGGGATCAACCAGTCGTTCTCGCCCATCGCCAACGCGACGCCGGCCTGTACGGCCTCCTGTCCCTTGATCGGCGGCCACGTTCCCATGCGCCCCTGGCGCTGGAGCTTGAGAGCCTTGTCGTCGAAGGTGCGCATCAGAACCATGTCGCGGTAAAGGTCGCGGATCCGGCTGGGATCGATCTCGGGCATCAGGGCTTCGTCCACCCGGCCCTCGGTGTCGAGGATCTCCAACCTTTCCGTCACCGCTTCATACACCCGCGTTCGAGGCATCCGCCCTCCCCCTCCGTGTTTTTCGGTACGCCTTCGACAACAATCGAGAGTGGCAGGGTATTTCGGGCGGGGGCTTGAGGCTTGGGGCTTGGGGCTTGTGCCGCGTCCGCGTCCGATTTCGAATTTCGAATTTCGAATTACGAATCTTCCACACACCCGCTCGGCAGCCGGGACGGCTGCCCCACAAAACGTCCCGGAACCCTTGTGGGGCAGGCGTCTCGCCTGCCGTCGGGAAGCGCGCTGGGACACGGGAAGTGCAGCGGGGGAGCCCGGCATCACAACGTTCAATCGTTTGAACCGTGTGATGGGAACCACCGCGCCGTGGCATACGGCTCGAGAAATCGTTCCGGCACGGGATCCAGGGATT
>JAIVTZ010000090.1:0-8812 GCA_049188105.1 Deltaproteobacteria bacterium
TCGGATTTTCCGCTCACCCGCCCAGGAATTTCGGATTTCGGATTTCGGATTTCGAATCGTACGTATCCGATTGATTCAGGTTGGCCGAACAACCGGGCGGTTTTGTTACCAAGTGGTGGCGGGCCCTAAAGGACCCGCCTACACGTATCCTGGCAGCCTTTGTAGGCGGGTCCTTTACAGACCGTCTCAAAACTCTCCCGGAACATGAACAGAGTCTCATATACATAAAAGGAATTAACGCAGGTATCGCGAATCTCTTGTCAAAGATGCGGGAATCATTTATAATTAGTCATGTCATACGAGATAAAGCCAGATAGGAGTCAGGTCTTCCTGCTTCCTCCGTCCCTCGAGGATTGGGTGCCCAAGGACCACCCGGTGCGGTTCATTGACGCCTTCGTCGAGTCTTTGGACCTACCGAGCCTGGGCTTCGAAGTCGGTCACGCTCCGACTGGACGACCGCGATACTCGGCTCGGCTTCTGCTGTCGCTGTACCTCTACTGCTACTTTGATCGCATTCGCTCCCTTCGCAGAATGGAGCGAGCCTGTGTGGAAAACGTCGCGGTGATGTGGCTGACAGGTAATGAGCACCCGGATCACAATACCTTGTGGCGATTCTTTCGTGACAACAAGGAAGCGATTCGCAAGGTGCTCAAGCAGAGCGTGAAGGTGGCGGCCGACGCAAACCTGATCGGTATGGTGCTGCACGCTGTCGACGGCACCAAGATCGAGGCGCAAGCTTCGTGCAAGACCGCGTACTACCGCGAGAAGCTGGACAAGGCGCTCGAACGGGCGGATGCCAGCATCACGGAGATGGAGGAACTCCTCGACGCCTCGGTGGAAACCGGAATCGACAGCTACCGACTTCCTGAGGATCTGGCCGACGCCAAGAAGTGTAGGGAGAAGATCCGCAAGAGCTTGGCTGAGCTCGACGAGGCTGGCGCCAAGAGTCTCCAACCAAACGAGCCGGATGCGAGGATGATGATATGTGACGGAAAGAAGGTCTTCGGCTATAACGCGCAAGCGGTCACCGACGACAAGGCTGGGATCATTGTCGCTGAGGACGTGGTAACCCAGGAGACCGACAACGGGCTTTTGGCGTCAATGATAGACACGGTCAAGGAGACAGCAGGCGACGTGGCCGAGACCACCCTCGCCGACAAGGGCTACTCAGCGAGTGAGGATCTCGCGCAGGCTGAAGAAAAGGGCTACGAGGTACTCGTCAACCTCGGCAAGAACGTCGACCCTGCCGAGGGCGACAAGCCATTTCACGCATCTCGTTTCTCATACGACTCGGAAGACGACTGCTGCATTTGCCCCTTGGGCAACAAGCTCCATTTCCAGAGAATCAAAAACGCTCGCGAGGGCGACGGCAAGCTCAGGGTGTACCACTGCGCCGGGTACAAGGATTGCCCCAAGAGGTGGCAGTGCAGCTCGAACAAGCGCGGGCGTACCATTGAGCTGATTGAGCACCACGAAGCAGTCGCGAGACAAAGGGCCAAGCAGAAGAACGAGGACGCCAAGGCCAAGCTGGCCCGAAGAGGGGTCATCGTCGAACCCACCTTCGCCCTCGCCAAGCATATCCTCGAATTCCGTCGATGGTCCTATCGTGACCTCGAGGCCAACCGGACTCAGTGGTCACTCATCTGCTCGACCATCAACCTCCACAAGCTCTTCGCAGCGTGGCTCAAGGGCGAGGTCGCGCTCGGAAAGACCGCTCCCGCAGTGGCCTCTTCGCGCCTTTTTCGGCGTCTATCCGGCCTCATCACCATCGCCAGGTCGCTCTCTGGGCAAATCGGCGAACAACATCCATACCCGCGCCACCTGGAAACCCCAGCGTGAGCCCCGTTTTCGCCGCCTCCATGCCACCATCATGACGTCAACCCGAAAAGCTTCTGAGACGGTCTGTTTAGGGCCCGCCACCACGACGTTTCGGAACCAGGAGAGGAGCAACCTGAGCGAACCGGAAACGCGCGTCCGGTCATTTCCCTTGTTGTACGGACTCCCGGTAGGCGAGATACCCTTCCGCCATGATCTCCCGGGCGCGGTGAAAGTCGAACCAGCCGATCTCGCCGACCTCGGGCTCCACGGCGCGGAGGTCGCTCGCGCACAGCTTCGAGAGGTTGTACTGCATGATGTGAAACGACTGCATCATGACCTCGAACCGACTCGGAAAATCCACTTTCCTGCGCCAAAGACGGACCCGGTGGCGCTTGAGAAGCGTATCCACCCGCTCGAGGAGCTGCGCCGGCGCCGACCCCTCGAACAACCTGTTCATCATCCGTTGGCCCAACTGACCCGGCTTCGGCGGGCGCAGGACATTGACCGCCACCACGGGAACATCGGCGAGGCGCGCGGCGGCCTCGACTGGAACCGGGGTCACCATTGCCCCGTCGACGAGGGTGCGGCCGTCGATGACGAGGGGCGGCAGGATCCCAGGAATCGCTGACGAGGCGCGGACCGCATCCGCGAGATCGCCCCTTTCCAGGACCACCTCTTCTCCGTTGTCGAGGTCGCAGCACACTGCGGCGAAGGGAAGCTTGAGGTCCTCGATGGACGCTTCGCCGATGGTCTCACGGAGGAGGTCGGAGAATGCGGATCCGCCCGGCGAGCGAACCATGATCCCTGCCAGGCGCGACCAGTCGACGGCTGAAAAGAACGCCTCCATTACTCGTGCGGTCATGCCGCGCGCGAGGAGGGCACCGACGATGGAACCCATGGACGTGCCGGCGATGGCCACCACCTCGACCCCATCCTCCTCGAGCCCCCGGAGCACACCGACGTGAGCGAGACCCTTTGCGGCTCCGCCACCCAGCGCCAGGGACACTCGAGATTCAACCACGATCGGAGTGTAACCGAATGAGTTGAGAGTTGAGAGTTGAGAGTTCATCGCTAACCGGTTGATTGCAATAGCCATGGCCCTTAACTCTCAACTCTTAACTCAAAACTCTTAACTTCTTCGAGAGACCCTTGCCGCTGATCCTGCTATATTGATGGGCTATGACTTCGGGATCTACCCCCGGCCGGAAGCGCAGCGTCCGGTCCGGCCTTTTTGAAATCCACACCGGTGAGGTGCTGGGCAAGCTTCCGCGTGGAATCGCGGAACGCGGCTACCACCTGTACCAGGATAGGCGGGTAGCGAGGATTACCTGGATCGGTGAGGACCTCGAGGCCGACCTCGTATCGCCGGCGTGCACCGTCCGCATCTCAGACGTCGGCAACGACCTCTTTCCATCCAGCCTGTGTTCGGTGTGCGGGGAGCAGGACGTTCCGTGCTTCCACGCCACAGCCACCCTGCTCCAATGGCTCGATATTCGATCGACCATGCAACGCCTCGGTCCCGGCGCCATGTGGCGCGCCAACTCCCGCCACCCGTTCATCTCACCCGGCCGGTCGGCAGCTGAAAGGGTGGACCTCAGCCATCTGACTGGTCATGATCTGCGGTCAGCGCTCGAGCTGCAGCTGTCGTTGCAAAAGACCGGAACCGCGATCGCGCGATTGGAGGGCAACGACGTCGAGATCCGGATCGCTCTGCCCTCGGGGGACACGAGGTTGGTGTTCTTTACGGCTTCGAACCTCCCAGGCGCCCTTCCGATGCTGAGGTCGCTGCCCACGATTCGTCTCGACGGTGAGCTGGCGGATCTCGAGCTGTCTGAGGCGCGGCTACGGCCGGTGCTCACCACCACCTGGGACGATCAGGGCATCGTGCTCGAGCCCGGCTACCGCCTCGGCAGCGGCCACGTCTTTACCAGCGAAGGCCTCAACGGCCGCATCCACGGCCGCTGGGCGCGAATCGGAAACCACCTCTGCCGGTTGCTCGATCCGGCCACGCCGCTGGTGCCGTTTCATCGCCAGGGCCGCCGACTCCTCAAGGGCAAGGAGGCCCTCCGCTTCCTCAATCTCGACCACCCCCAGCTTCGCTCGCGCTCGTGGTATCTCCCCCAGGGCCAACTGGCGACGTTCCGCCAACCCCAGGTGCCCTCTCCCGTGGCCCTGGAGGCCGAGTACACGCCCAACGGCAAGGTCCGGGTTCGGCCACGCTTCACGGCGGCCGACCGAGAGATCCCCTGGAACGACGTGCTATCGCTGTTCGAGAGCGGTTTCACCCGAATCGACGAGACCATAGTGCGCGCCCCGGACATGCAGTTTATGGAAGACCTCGGTTTTCGCATGCCGCGGCGCCGCCGCGACCTCGGGATCCTCGGCAGCCGGGTCGCGTTCATTCGCCTGGTGGCCGAGTCGAATCTCCCGGTGGAAGGTCCGGACGAGGAGCTTCGCGAGCTCGCGGCGGTTCTTCAAGGCCGGTTCGAGCAGGAGATCGGGAGCCCGCCGGGCCTGCGCTCACGGCTCCGCCCCTACCAGGCGGCCGGGGTTTCCTGGCTGTGGAGCCGATACCTGGTCGGCGTTGGCGCACTCCTGGCGGACGACATGGGTCTCGGCAAGACCCACCAGGTCATGGGGTTGCTGTGTCTGCTGGCTGACCGGAACCCGAAATTGCAGAGCCTCGTGGTCTGCCCACGCGGCGTTCTCGAGCACTGGCACACCCTTCTCGCACATTTCGCGCCCGATTTGGAGGTGAGGCTCTTCCATGGCCCGTCACGCTCACTCGACGACTTTGACGACGGGGGCGTGGTTCTCACCACCTACGATATCCTCTTTCGCTCCACCGAAGAGCTCATCGGGCACGATTGGGCGGTTGCGGTCTTCGACGAGGCCCAACGGATCAAGAACCCCCGCACGAAGGCAGCGCGGGCGGCGCGCAAGGTACCCGCGAAGTTCCGGCTGGCGCTCACCGGAACGCCTCTCGAAAACCGACTCCTCGAGCTGTGGTCAGTGGTGGATCTGATCGTACCGGGATATTTGGGATCAGAACGCGAGTTCAGGGCGGTCCACCGCGATCCTTCCCACCACCAGCTTCACCTCCTCAGGCAGCGGCTCGGCGTCCTGACCCTGCGCCGGATCAAGGAACAGGTGTTGTCCGACCTCCCTGAGAAGGTCGAAGATATCCGCTACTGCCGCCTGCTTCCCAAGCAGGAGAAGCTGTACCGCCGCATCCACAGCGAACGCTCCGCCGACATCGTCAGGCTCCTTGAGGATGAAAACGCGGATATCCCTTACATGCACATCTTCGCCCTCCTGACCCGCCTCAAACAAATCTGCGACCACACCAATCTCGTCGAAAAAGGGGGCGGCGGCGCCGGTGAATCGGCAAAAATCGAGATCTTCGATGAGATCCTCGACGAGGCCCTCGACGGGGGGCTTCAGGTCGTCGTTTTCTCACAGTACGTGCAGATGATCGAGATTCTCACCAGGCACCTGAACCGACGGAAGATCGAGCATCTGGTACTCACCGGCGAAACCCGCCACCGGGGCCGCATCATCCGTCGCTTCAACTCGGAACAGCACGAGCGGGTGCTCCTCGCGAGCCTCCTTGCGGGCGGTGTCGGAATCGATCTCACAGGCGCCTCGGTGGTCCTCCACTTCGATCGCTGGTGGAACCCCGCCAAGGAGAACCAGGCCACCGACCGCGTGCACCGCATCGGCCAGCGGCGTTTCGTACAGGTATTCAAGCTGATCACCCGCAACACCATCGAGGAGAGGATCGACGAGCTGATTCGAACCAAGACCGACCTCATGGAACGCGTCGTGGCGCCAACCCAGGACGTGATCGCCAAGCTCGACCGCACGGAGTTGATCGACCTGTTGGACATCGACATCGCAAGAAAAAAGTCGAGGGTAAAGGGTTAAGGAGTTACGAGTTAAGGATAAAGGGCTAAGGGTAAAGGCATTCAAGTCGGCGAACTGCAGGCCAGAAGGCCTTCACTCTTAACTCTTTACTCTTTACTCTTAACTGGTTCACCACCGCGTGACAGCAGCGGCGATTCCTTGGACAATGGGGTGTGCAGCGGGAGGAGCAACATGTCTGAACCAGAGTTCATCATCTGCAACGAGTGCGACAGCCCGGTCTACGTTTTCGAATGGAAGGAGGGACGGATCAGCGAAGCGCTCTGCACCTCATGCGGCAACGACAAGCCGGCCCTTTTCTCGACCGATGAGGAGTACGGAGAGGAGATGGCGTCGGGCAGCCATTACTACGGGGAGAGCGACCAGTAGATGGCAACCGTCTCGTTTCTCTGGCATCTTCACCAGCCCGCCTACCGCACGGCGGATGGCGTCTCACACGCTCCGTGGACGGCGTTGCATGCCGGCGGCGCGTACACCACCCTGGCGCGGGCGATCGAGGTCACCGGCGGGTCCGGGCAGGTGATCAACATCGTCCCGACGCTTCTGGAACAACTTCTGGCATACATCGATGGCGCCGTCACCGATCCGGTGTTGGAGGCTATCGTCACGCCGGCAGCCGACCTCACCAACCGCCAGCGTGGGGTGCTGGTGGATTGGGCCTTCCACGTCAACCCACGTCAGCTCGCCCGCTATCCGAGGCTCGGTCAGCTCGCCCGTTCTCGATCCGGCGCCGGATCGAAGCGACGTCGCGACGGTCGTTTCGGTACCGCCGACCTGCGCGACCTCCAGATCCTCTTCGTGCTCGCTCATGCCGGCGAGCAGGCGTGGATCGACGATCGTCTGAAGCCGCTTTACGACCGCGGCCGGAACTTCCGCGTCGCTGATCACCGCCAGATGGTCGACTGGCTCCAGGCCCAACCCGGCGAGCTCGTGGAGCTGTGGCGCCGAATTGCCGCCCAACCGAATGTCGAGTTCGCGACCAGCCCCTACGCCCACCCCATCATGCCCCTGCTGATCGATTCCGGCGTGGTTGACGCGAGCTGGGCGCCGCATCCGGCGCCACAGGTGCCGGTCTTCCGCTATCCCGAAGACGCCGAGTGGCAGCTCGCCCGCGGACTCGAATTCATGAGCGGGCATGGTTTTCCCACCACGGGTTGTTGGCCGCCGGAGGGCTCGGTTTCGGAGGACGCGGTGGCCATTTTCGGCGATCTGGGAGTGCGGTGGTTGGTCACCGATGAAGGCATCCTCGAACGCAGTCTCGATCGATCCCTCCGCGAAGGAAGCAATGCCGCCGCCGAGCTTTACCGTTCGTGGCGCCTCGCCCGCGGCGGCCCGACGCTGTTCTTCCGAGACCGTCGGCTGTCGGACGCCATCGGTTTTCAGTACGGCCGTTGGGACGACGAGGGCGAAGCCGCCGCGGCGCTTGTCGGCGAGCTCGAAGACCTCGCCCGCACGCTCCCCGAAGAGGCCAACATCGTCATCGCCCTGGATGGTGAGAACCCATGGCTTCACTATCCCGAGGGTGGGGGCCGGTTTCTTCGCGAGCTGATGCAGCGCCTCGACGACGCCCCGCCGGAGCTGGCGCCCGCCACTCTCAACACGGTGGCCACGAAATCCGAGCCCGCCGTTCTCGAACGCCTCCATCCCGGATCGTGGATCAACTCGGTCTTCGCCACCTGGATCGGCCACCCCGAAAAGACTCACGCCTGGGAGGTGCTGACCGAGATCCGCGACGCCATCGAGAAGGCGGGCGGCGGGCGAGAACCCTCGCTGCTGCTGGCGGAGGGCTCAGACTGGTTCTGGTGGCTCGGGGACGACAATCCGACCGAGCTCGCGCCCCTGTATGACGAGATCTTCCGCACGCACCTGGCCGATGCGTGCGACCAGGCCGGCATCGAGTCGCCCGTCAATCTCGCACATCCACTCAAAGCCCACACCTCCGGCCCGCTCGAGGAATCGTCCGTGTCGGCACTCCGTTACTGCCCAATCAAACACTGCTGGACGATCATCGCGCCAGATCGCGAGGGCCTTCCGGGCAGAGACGACGGCCCGGGTCGTCGGGAGGTTTTGTCCCCCGACAACGACCCCTTCGCACCGGGAAACGAGGCCGAGACACCGCCGGAAATCTATCGGGTTCCGTCCTCGAAGGGCGGCGATCGATGGCAGGTGCGGGTGTTTGCCGACTCGTCCCCGGTTCTCAGGGTCGAGGGCGAGGTGGTTCGGGAAGCGGTGGGCCTCAACGAGGCTGTGAGCGGCATCGGCGCCCACGAGATCATCGTCGAGACCCCGGAAACGAATGTCGAGCTGGCCGATCTCGAGGTCGAGGAGATTCTGCTGGTTCTCCAAACCTATCGCGCACGCCTTCTCGATCTGCGCCGCGATCCCCGACTGCGCTATGTGATGATCTTCAAGAACAAGGGCCGCGAGGCCGGCGCCTCGGTCGCTCATGCCCACTCACAGCTCATCGCAACCCCGATCATCCCCACCGTCATGATCCAGGAGCTCAACTCCGCCCGCGAGCACTTCAGGCGCAGTGAGCGCTGTCTGTTCTGCGACATGCTCCATCAGGAGCTTCGCCTGCGCGAGCGCATCTGCCTCGAGACCGACCGCTTTCTCGCCCTGGCGCCGTTCGCCGCGACCTCCCAGTTCGAGACCTGGATTCTTCCGCGGGAGCACCACCACGATTTCGCCCTCGCCACCGACGAAGTTCTCCTCGGATTGGCGGCGATCCTCCGCGACCTCCTACGCAGGCTGCGCGCACTTCTCGACGACCCGCCCTACAACCTGGTGCTCCACACTGCCCCCAGTCCCCACCCCCGCCCCGGCCACCCGGACTACTGGTCGACCCTGGGGCATGACTACCACTGGCATTTCGAGCTCGTTCCTCGCATCACCCGCAAAGGCGGCTTCGAGGCCGGCTCCGGCATCGCCATCAACCCCACACCGCCAGAGGATGCGGCGCGGCTGCTGAGTGAGGCAGACGCGGAGTGAGTTCTCAGTTCTCAATTCTCAATTCTTAATTACTGACGCCTTCCGGGCTTCGTGACTCACCCCCGTTAGCTCGAAGCTG
>JAIVTZ010000091.1:0-8797 GCA_049188105.1 Deltaproteobacteria bacterium
ATGGGACGTCGGGTGGAAAATTCGAAATTCGAAATCCGAAATCCGAAATTTGCGATGGGACGTCGGGTGGAAATTCCGAATTCCGAATTCCTAACTCGCCTAGCTATACTCTTCCGTGGATTGCCGCACTGCGTCGATCCGCGATCGTAGCTTGAAGGAGGTCGTATGCATCACGCCACGGCTGGGTCGTTTCTCGGCATCTCTGGGGTCGTATGGTTCTGGGTTCTCACCATCGTCGGGGTCGGCGCGGTCGTCCTGTCACTGAGCCGGCGTTTCCAGCTCCTCCGCGCTGGGCGGCCCGACAACCGTTTCGACCGCCTCGGCGAGCGTTTCAAGCACATGCTCGTCTACGCCTTCGGCCAGAAGAAGATGTTCGACGATCCCGTCGCCGGCTTTTACCACCTCCTGATTTTCTACGGTTTTCTGGTGGTCAGCCTGCGCACCGTGAGCATGGTCATCGAGGGTCTCTTCGCGGGTTGGGAGCTGCCCCTTCTGCACACGACTGCCGGCCACGCCTATCTGTTCTCGAAGGACATCTTCGAGCTGTTGGTGCTGGTGGGTCTCGGATTCGCCATTTGGCGACGCGGTATCCAAAAGAAGGAGCGGGTGGTGCAGAGCTTCAGCGCCTGGCTGGTGATCGGGCTGATCGCGATTCTGATGATCACCGATCTCGCCGCCGAGGGCGCCCGCATCGCCGCTGGGGATCTGGACGGTTCCTTCCTGCCGATCTCCGCTCTCGTCGGCGGCTGGCTCTCGGGGCTCGGCGGGTCAACCCTGCAGGCGATCTACAGCGTGAACTGGTGGATCCACCTCGTCACGCTCTTCGTCTTTGCCAACGAGCTCCCGTACTCCAAGCACTTCCACGTCTACACCTCGATCTTCAACGTCTTCTTCGCCAACCTCGATGCACCGGGAAAGCTGCCCGGCATGGATCTCGAGGACATCGACGAGGACACCACCTTCGGCATCTCCACCGTGACCGATTTCACCTGGAAAGACATGCTCGATTTCTACACCTGTACCGAGTGTGGGCGCTGCCGTGAGTTCTGCCCGACGACCATCACCCACAAGCCGCTGCAACCGGTGCTCTATCTGAAGGATGTCCGCGATCAGCTCTACAAAGAGCAGCCCGAGATCCTCGCCGATCCCGGGGAGGACGGCCACGCATCGCAGCATCAAATGGTGCCGGTAGTGGTGGACCCCGAGGTGATCTGGGCGTGCACCACCTGCCGCTGGTGCGAGCGCGCCTGCCCGCTCGACATCACCTACGTCGACAAGCTCGTCGAGATGCGGCGCAACCTGGTCCTCGAGAAGGCCGAGTTTCCGGACGAACTGCAGTCCGCCTTCCGTGGCTACGAGGTCAACGGCAATCCGTGGCAGCTGCCGGGCGAGGAGCGCGGTAACTGGGCGTCCGGTCTCGGAGTTCCGCTGGCGTCGGAGGCCGGGGGTGACTTCGAGTACCTGTTCTTCGTCGGCTCGCCGGGCAGCTACGACGACCACGGCAAGCAGGTCTCCCGGGCGCTGGTGAAAATCCTCAAGGCGGCCGGCATCAAGATCGCCATCCTCGGCCCAGAGGAGGTTTCCACCGGCGATGCTGCGCGACGGCTGGGGAACGAGTACCTCTTCCAGATGCTGGCACAGCAGAACGTCGAGACCATGAATGGCTACGGAGTGAAGAAGATCATCACCAATTGCCCGCACGCCTTCAACACGCTCTCTCACGAGTACCCGGATTTCGGGGGGGACTACGAGGTGGTGCACGGCACCCAGCTGGTGGCCCGTTTGGTGCGAACCGGCAAGATCAAGCTCTCCGGCGCCGTTGATCTCGACCTGGCGTACCACGATCCCTGCTATCTCGGACGTACCAACGGCGAGTACGATGCCCCACGCTTCCTCCTCAACGCCATCCCCGGGCTCAAGATGCGTGAGGCCGAGCTCAGCCACGACCGCGCGATGTGCTGCGGCGCCGGCGGTGGCCGCATGTGGCTCGAAGAGAATCTCGGCGAGCGCATCAACCAGACCCGTTTCGAACAGCTCGAAGCCAGCGGCACCGCCGATGTGGCTGTCGCTTGCCCCTACTGCTTCTCGATGCTGTCCGACGCACAGAACGAGCTCGACCGCGAGGACGCCTCGACCTACGACGTCATCGAGCTGGTGGCGAAGTCGCTGGAGGGCTGAAATGCGATACGGACACCTCAGAGCTTCAGCCTTGGCGAGCGTGATGGTGCTTCTTTTTGGAGCCGTCGTTTTCGCACAGCAGCCGCCGACCGCACGGAGTTCGGGTTCGCTGACCGCCGCTCAGATCGTGGAGCTGGCCACGGAGGTGTACGCGCGGTGCGACTCGTACCGTGACTCGGGCGTCGCAGGCACGACCTACCTGAGCGACGATCGGGAGTGGACGGCGGAAAAGCCCTTCACCACCAGATTCGTCCGTCCGGATCGAATCCGTTTCGAGTACAGGGACATGAGCGCCGGCGACCCGCCGCCGTCCTACATCATCTGGGCCGAGGGGGACGATGTCCGAACGTGGTCGGATGCGGAGCCGGGCGTCAACAGACCGGGATCCCTGGGCGAAGCGATTGCTGACGCAGCGGGCGTCTCACAGGGGGCCTCCCACCGCATTCCCTCGATGCTTCTTGCAGATGCCTCCGCGCCGAAATCGGCCCTCGAGCTGAGCTATGCGCGAAGGATCGACAACGCGGAGGTGGATGGATTCGAGTGTTTTCGTATTCGTGGCCAGAGCATCAGGACGCCGCGGACGCTCGGATCGGGCGAAAACACTGTCGTGTTGAGCGAGAACTCCTCGACCATCTGGATCGACAAGCAGTCGTACCTGGTGAGGAGAGTCGACGAGTCCAACGTCTACGACTCGTTCAGCACCGATACCGTGACGACCTACCATCCGGAGATCAACGTCGAGATACCGAGTGAGCAGCTCGCCTTCGCCGCCCCGGATATCCCGGGCTCCTGAGAAACCCCGAGTTTCTTTCTGCTGGGCCGCCTCAGCCGCGAAGCGGCGACAGACAATCAGAAGATGATGGCTGCGGCTCACGCCGCAGCCGCAATCTGTCGCCCCTCCAGGGCTCCTGGGGTTGGACGTTCCTTTCCTGGGGCTCACGCCCCAGGCTATGGGTCTATCGCGCCTTCGGCGCTCATGCCGGTCGATCAAAAGCCCGAGCCGCGGAGCGGCGACAGAGAATAGCCTGGGGCGTGAGGCTTGAGGAGGTGAGGAGGTGAGGAGGTGAGGAGTGAGCTGACCTCCTAACCTCCTAACCTCCTGACCCCTAACCTCCAGCTCGCCCCAAGCCCCAAGCCCGAGCTACTCGAGAATCAGGTCGACCCGGTTGTCCGGACCCTCCCAGATACTGAGGGAGAGCAGCCGCCCACCGATCGTTTCGAACTGTGGGGCAAGGCGCTCGGCGAGAACTTCCGCGACCCTCTCGGCGGTGGGCGACGGCCGCCCGAATTCAGGATCGGTGTTGAGGTCGCTGTCGTTGAGCGGCCGTACCTCCTCGACGAGAATTCGGCGGATCTCGTGAAAGTCGAGGGCGTAACCCTCCGGGCCGAGGGCGTCGGTGCCGATCCGCACCTCCACCTGCCAGTCGTGAACGTGGGACACTTCGACCTTCCCCTTGTAGGCCGTCAGCGCGTGCTTCGCCTCGAAGGCTGCCCGCGCGTGCACAACCCAGCGGCTCATGAAACAGCTGCCCCGGCGGATCCTCCAACGGCCTTCCGGTCCTTTTTGCGCGCCTCGAGCACCAGCGCCTCCCGAACAACCGGTACTCGGGCGATCCGGTCCTCGTCGAGGCCGAGGGCGAGAAGGAGCCGTTTGACCGAGATGATGGGCTCATCTCCCTGGCGGGCGTTGAGCTCGACCACCAGACTGCCGTCCTCGCGGAGCTGCCAGCGGCGGATTCCGGGGCGTATGTCGTCGTCGATGGTCTCTGGGGTATCGGCGCGCACGCGCTCGTCGTCCACGGGTCCGATCCGGTAGCGGGCGGCGGCTACGAGCTTGCCCAACGACGGGGCGCCGAGCAACAGGGGCCGGGCGTCGGTGATCTCCATCCCTTCGGGGAGCAGAGCATTGGCCCTTTCGAGGTGCTGACGCCGCACCGGCGCGGTGCAGTCGACATCGAACATCTCGGCCTCGCCCTCGTGACCGACCGGCAGAGCCGGACCCATCGACAGCCTGATGTGCGGGTTGAATCCCTCGGTGTAACGAACCGGCAGCTCGGCCGCGCGAACGATGCGTTCGAGAAGGTCCATCGTCTGGCGATGGGACAGCCATCGCGCATCGCCGGTCTTTGAAAAGGTAAACCGAAACCGTCGATGGACGGGTGGCTGGGGCCGTTCATGATCGGTCGGCGGGATGCGGGGCTCTGGACGCTGCCGGTAGACGGCAGCCCTGGGTCGATCCTCCTCGGGCAGAACATCGCCGAGCACCGGTAGTGAGGGCGGTGCAAGTTGGATGTCGGCGCCATCTCCGGGAATTCCGCAGCGGTAGCAGCGGCCCCATTTGCAGTCCTCGGTCTCGGTTTCCTTTTGCGCGCGCCGCCACTCGGCCTTGAGGTATCCCTTGCGCACGCCGGCGTCGATGAGGTCCCACGGCAGAGTGTCGGCAAGACCTCGTTCTCCGAGCTCGCGCTCCATATCAACATCCATTTCCTCGAGCGCTCGGCGCCAGGCGCTGAGGTCGAGATGATCCGACCACCCGTCGAAGATCGCACCCAGATCGTGGGCGCGCTCGATGGCCGCTGAGAGGTCGCGACCGCCGCGCGAGAGCAGTGTTTCCAGCGCCGATTCGTCGGGATTCGACCACGTCAAACGTGCGCCGCGGATGCGTTTGAAGCGCTGCTTGAGGAGGTGAATCCGACGGCGAAGCTCCTCGGTTCCGGTGAACGGCTGCCACTGGAATGGTGTCCATGGCTTCGGCACGAAGCAGCCAACCGAGACCTTGATCTGGATCTTGCGCCCCCCGGCGACCCGGCGCCCGGCACTGAGGATGTTCTCGGTCAGCCGCGCCAGCTCCTCGAGGTCGTCGTCGGTTTCGGTCGGAAGACCGATCATGGCGTACACCTTTATCAGGTGCCATCCTTTGCTGAAGGCCGCTTCGGCAGCCCTTACCATGTCGTCGTTGGTAAAGGTCTTGTTGATCACGCGTCGCAGACGGTCGGATCCGGTTTCAGGGGCGAAGGTAAAGCCCGACTTGCGGACCCTCGACACGGCCTCCGCCAGCCCCACCGAGAACGCATCGGCACGCAGTGACGGCAGGCTCACCGAGACCCGCCGGTCCCGCAGCTTCTCGGACAAGCTGTAGACCAGCGGCTCGATCTGCGAGTAGTCGGCGGTGGAGAGGCTGAGCAGGCCGACCTCCTCGAATCCGGTCTCGGCCACCTGCCCTTCGATACGCTCGAGAACCGCCTCCGGGTCGTGCTCGCGCACCGGTCGATACCAGTAGCCGGCCTGGCAGAATCTGCAACCCTGGGTGCATCCGCGCATGATCTCCATGCCGAGGCGGTCTTGAATGACGTCGGCAAATGGCACAATCACCGACTCGGGCTGGTCGGCGGGATCGAGCTCATCGACCCACACGCGCGCCACCGGGAACGGCGCCGCATCATCCAGCCTTTCCCACCGCGCCTCGTCCTCGGTGGTTTGATGGTGCCAGCGGTAGAGGGTCGGGACATAGACGCCGCGGATCGCCGCCAGCCGGCGCAGCAGTGACGGCCGATCGTCGCCCGCCGCCCGCCCGTCGCGGACCGCGTCGAGAATCTCGTCGAGCGCCGCCTCGCCGTCGCCGATGAGAATGGCGTCGAAGAAGTCGGCAACCGGCTCGGGGTTGGCAGTGCATGGCCCGCCGCCGAGGACCAACGGCTCTTCCTGACCGCGGTTCGCCGCGCGGCGGGTGATGCCCGAGAGGTCGAGCAGGTAGGGGATGTTGATGTAGTTGAGCTCCGACTGGAGAGAGATGCCGATGATGTCGAAGTCGGCGGTTGCGCGGTAGGACTCGAGGGTGAAGAGCGGCACGCCCTGGTCCCGCATCGCCTCGGCCATGTCCGGCATGGGCGCAAACGTCCGCTCGGCCAGCGCGTCACTGCGGCGGTTGACGAGGTGGTAGAGAATGCGGGTTCCCTGGTGGGACATGCCGATCTCATAGGCGTCCGGAAAGGCCAGCGCCACGCGAACCGAGACGTCGTCCCACGGTTTGCGAACCAGGTTGCGCTCGAGCCCGAGGTACCGGGTCGGTTTCTGCACCCCCGGCAGGATCTCTTCGAGCGCTGTACGGATCTCGTCCGGTGAGGGATGGACCATCGATGCTCCTTCTGCCCGGGCAACACCAGGACGGTTCAATCTATTCGAAATCCGGTTGATTTCCAAGGCAGCAGCCCCAAACGGATCCAAGATACAAGTCACAAGGTGCAAGATCCGCCCGCGTGCATCTTGTATCTTGCATCTTGCATCCATTGAGACCGAGACCTCGTGTAAACTGCGCGGATGAAAGTGATCTTCTTCGGAACCCCGGATTTTGCCGTTCCCATCCTCGAACGTCTGATGCAGAGCAGGCACGAGGTGGCGCTGGTCGTCTCGAGGCCTGATCGACCGGTCGGACGGAGCCAGATTCTCACCTCTCCGCCGATCGTCGAAACGGCCCGGCAGCACGAGGTCGAGGTCCTGCAGCCGAAGAACCTCAAGGCCCCGGAGGTCGACAGCGCGCTGGCCGAGATCGCAGCGGATGCGGCGGTGGTGGTCGCCTACGGAAAGCTGATTCCCGCCCGCCTCCTCGAGATTCCACGCCACGGTTTCATCAATCTCCATCCAAGCTTGCTCCCGCGCCATCGTGGCCCGTCGCCGATTCAATGGGCCCTGGTCTGCGGCGACCGTGCGACCGGCGTGACGACGATGCAGCTCGATGAGGGCATGGACACCGGTCCGATCCTGCTCCAAAAAAGGACCGCGATCGAGGATCGGGAAACCGCCGAGCTGCTGGCTCCGCGGCTGGCCGTGCTCGGTGCGGATCTTGTCGTCAAAACTCTCGACGAGATTGAGGACGGATCTTTGACCGCGCACCCACAGCCGGCCGACGGCGCAAATCAGACGCCGATGCTGCGCCGCAATTTCGCCAAGGTGGATTGGTCGATGCACGCGCGACAGCTCGTCAACCGCTTGCGCGGGTTCACTCCGTGGCCGGGTCTCTACACCAAGTTTCGCGGCGGTCGATTGAAGATCTTTGGGCTCGAGGAGGTGAGACCTCCTCCTGGGGGAAACGAGGCTCCCGGAACGGTGCTGTCGGCCGAAGAGGAAGGAATCGTGGTGCGTTGCGGCAAACGGACGGCTGTGCGGATCACCGAGGTGCAGCGCGAGGGACGGAGGCGGATGCCGGTCGATGCCTTCCTGATAGGGGAGAGGGTGACCCGAGGTGAGACTCTCGGCTGACCGGCTAACGGCGGCGCGGCAACTGATACGGGTCGAGGGGGGTGCCTTCTCCTCTCGTTTATCAGCCGGCGGCGCGGCACCGGCAGCGCGCGTACGAGTGATCGAGACGTTGCGCTGGCAGCGGGCGCTCGACCTCGTGCTCCAGCCCAGATGTCGCCGCGAGCTCGCGCAGCTCGACCCGGAGGTGCGCGCGGCGCTGCGCATCGGTCTTGTCGAGGCGATGCGGCTCGGTCTGCCTCCGGCCCTTGCGACCGACGGTGCAGTCCGCCTGGTGCGCCGTCTCGGGAAGTCGTCGGCAGCGGGGATGGTCAATGCCGTACTTCGAAAGGCGACGGCGGAATGGAGTGAGGTTCTGGCGGGCTCGTCTATCGACATTCGGCTCGCGCATCCGCGGTGGCTGTATGACCGCTGGCTCGAGGGTTTCGGTCCGGAACCGGCCGCGTCGGCGATGGCCTCCGCACAGGAACCGTCGATCACCTGGGTGTGGTTCTTCGACGAAGATGTCAGGTCCGCGGTTGCCCGGGAGGGAGTGGTTCTCGAGGCCCACCCCTGGTGCCCGGGCGCCTGGTCGGCGCCCGAGAACGCGTCGCGACTCGTGCAATCGGTAAAGGAGGGCGCCGCCTACGCCCAGGATCCAAGCTCGCAGCTGGTGGCTCACGTCGCCAAAATTCTGGCGCGTGACGGCGACCGGTTCCTTGATTTATGCGCGGCCCCGGGCGGAAAGTCGGCCCTGATGCTCCGGCTCGGCCGCTGGAGCTTCGCGGCGGCAGCGGATCTGAGGCCGGCCAGAGTGGGTCTCATGCGGTCGACTTTGGCCAGGGCGGGGGAGTGCACGGTAGCGGTTGCCGATGCCATGCAGTCGCCCTTCGCTGCCGGTGCCTGGGACCTGGTTTTGCTGGATGCCCCGTGCACCGGTACCGGTACGTTCCGGCGCCACCCGGAGCTCAAGTGGCGGTTGCAACCGGCCTCGATCGACGAGCTGGCGGAGAAGCAGAAGCGGCTCCTCGCCGCGGGTCTCGAGCTGGTGGCGCCTGGCGGGGTCCTGCTCTACTCCACGTGCTCGGTGGAACCCGAGGAGAATGAAGGAGTTGTGTTGGATCTCCCGGCCGGCTACGGGCTCGAAAACCTCGGGTCTGTCATGCCCGACAACGTGCCCTGGATCCCAACGAATGCCGCCGGCGCCCGCATTCTGCCCAACCCCGAAGGCGACGGCTTCACCATTCATGCCGTGAGGCGTACCGGTTGACCTGCCGCCCCACTGATTTCGAATTTCGAATTTCGAATTTCGAATGTGCACGCGCGGGGAATCTCAAGTGGCTTGTGCCTGTTCACCCGCAAATTGGCGGGGGAAATACGAAATCCG
>JAIVTZ010000092.1:0-8788 GCA_049188105.1 Deltaproteobacteria bacterium
CGCTCGGCGCGCAGTCCGGCCAGGGACTGCTCGACCGCCGCCTCGCGCTCGTGCGGCAGCTGGTCGACGGCCCGTGCGAAGGCGTCGGCGAAGCGGTCTACGGCTTCGGCGACAGTGTTCGCGTTGTCGAGCACCTGTTGCACCTCTGGCTCCATCGCCAGCTTGGAATAAGAGAAGTCGAACTGATAGTTCACCGCCAGCTGGAGACGGGTGAGCATGAACACCAATCGCTCCGTCAGCAGCCGCAGCTCCTCGATGTTGCGGTTGGCCTCCTTGACGGGAGCGAGCATGCCGCCGGGCTTGCCGGCGGCTACGAGCTCGGAGACCCGGCGCTCGTCGCCAATTTCGGCCAAACGAGTGTGCGAGATAGAGACCTGGCCTGGATTCTGGGCGCGCCAGTCGGCGATCAGCTTTCGCAGCTCCGCTTGCTGCTCGGAGTTGAAGACGCCGGCAACCAGCTGCCAGATGTCCTCCTCGAGCGCGCGGTAGGCTTCGACCATGACCTGACCCGCACCGCCGTAGACCTCGGGCGCCCAGTACTCCTCCCACACCGTGCGCTTGAGGGTGACAAACACGGCCATGTCGAGCAGGCCAATGCCCGGCTCGGGTTCGACGGCGATCTCGGTGGTGATCAGCAGGGCCGCGAGACGCTCTCGATCGGCCGTCTGGCGCGCGATCGGGGTGTCGACGCCCTCCTGGAACTCGTGGGCTGCCTGGAGGACCACCGACACGAATCGTCCAGAGAACGCCATCAGCTGAGACTGAACCTGCTGGCGAGTGACGCGGGGATCGGTGCTTGGTGCGGCCGCCGACGCCGGCTCCGCGCGGGAGTTCGAGTTCGAGGCACACGCCGTCGAAGAGACCAGCAGGACAACGGCGCAGAGGCTGCGCAGGAGGGCGCCTGACGGTGTGCCTGAAGTGGACGTCATATCTATTCTCCTGCCTGGCGCTTTTGACGGACAGTAGCACACGCCGAGAACCGAGAGGTCGGAAAGGCCCCTTCGCCCCGATAAACCAGAACTCGATCGCAGGCGGACGCTTTCCGCAATCGGTCCTCCACAAAGGAGCTCATGACCGATTCCCCTCCGCAGCGCGGTCGGGGAACCGCCGGCGAGAGCTCAATCGTTGAGCTTCTTGTTCTTCCAGTACTTTGTGCCGGTGAGGTCGGCCGAGGCCATCAGCCCCTTGTCGGTGAGCTGATAGATGGCGATGCCATTCACGAACCCGGTCTGGCCGCCTACGCCCGCGGTGCCGGCGGCGGCTTGAGCCGAAGCGTCGGCTTGCCAACCCTTGTCAACGAAGTTCCTGAAGGTCTTCTCATCCTGGAACAGGAAGATCACCTGGTACTTTTGTACACCGAGCCCGAGTCCGATCCCAGCCGTACCCATCTTCATGTAGGTGCGAGCTCCACTCTTCAGGTTGACGGCGACGCCGTTGCCACCACCACCGGAGAATCCCCATGCGATTTTCAGATTGTCGAAACCGGCCCAACCGTACGAGTTCTTGTAGAGTTCGTTGGCGTTCTTGCTCCCCTCGAAAACCTCATCGAGCGACTCCTTCGCGGTCTCATTGATCTTGGCCCTCTTGGCCTCACGGTTGAGGTCCTCCCAGTTCTCCTCCGCAGCCAGCTGACCGGCCGATCCGACCAGGCAGAAGATGGCGCTCACGACCAGGGCTTTTCGAATTTCGTTCCTCATGGCTTCCTCCTTTTCTTGACGGTCACACACGGTGATCGTCGGGTTTTTTCGGGATACACACACTTGCTTCCAAATACCTTGGAACCTTGATCCAATTCGTTTTCTCGGTCGATGTGACGACGGCCGCACCGGGCCTTGTCGTAGATAATCGTGCCAGTTATCGGAATCATGATGGTCCGCCTCCGCGAATTTCGAAGTGGCGACTCGCCAGCCTGTAAGCGACCCAGTACTTGGCGATGTTCGAGACGTACTGTACGGTCTCGCGGCCGATCCTCTTCGCCGCCACGTGCTCCACGCTGCCGAACCATACGTTGGCATCGAGGCCGTTGCGGGCCGCCTCCTCGCGCAGCCGCCCCACCCGGGCCGGTCCGGCGTTGTATGCGGCGAAGGTGAACAGGGTCTGATTGAGGGGATCCATCTCGGGGTCCGAGAAGTATCGGTCCCGCACGAAGCGCAGGTACTTGGTCCCGGCGTGGACGTTGTTCTCGAGCGTCGTGATGTCCGGGATACCGACGTTGGCATCGGCGGCGGTGGACGGCAGCACCTGCATGATCCCGACCGCACCGGCCGCGCTTCGCGCCGTCTGATCCAGCCCCGACTCCTGATAAGCGAGCGCTGTCAGCATCAGGTGGTCGAAGTCGTACCGCTCGCCGTACGTCCTGAATATGCCGACCATGCTCTCGAAGCGGTTTCGGTCCTCGCCGGCGACCGCGTTGCGCGCCCAGCTCGTGCCCTTGAGGTAGCGGTTGAGGACGACGTTTGCGATGAGGGTCCCCGTCTTGTGTTGGCTGACGAAGGCGTTGACCATCTCGGCGAGCTGCGGGCTGTCCTTGCGGAAGGCCCACCCGATCTGCCCACCGGTGCGCACCGCCAGATCCTGGTGGACCCTGATGTTGTCGAAGATCCCGGCCCAGAACAGGGCCTTGTGGCTGTCGACGATGGTCGCCGGCAGCAGGCCCGCGTTCACCATCTCCAGCAGGTCCTCGTCCTGGAGGAACTCCTCGGCAGGCACCAGCCCAACCGGCTTCAGGCCTCGCGATCGGAGGTCATCGTTGAATATCTCGAGGCTCCGCCAGTAGCTGGAGGAGCGCCGCACGTGGACCTCCCGGCCCGCGAGATCATCCAGCGAGCGCGGCGCGTCTGCTGCCGGCCCGGTAACCACCAGCTCGCGGACGTCGCTCAGCAGCGGGTTCGAGAAGTCGACCCTTTCGAGCCTGCTCTGCGTGATCGTGAGGTTGGCGGCGGCTATGTCGCCGAGACCGCGCTCGAGGGCCGGCAACAGCTCGTCCCGCTGTACCGGGATGATCAACACCCCGACCTTGACCGTCCTTGATCCGAGCCGCTGGTTCAGGAACTTTTCGAACTCGGCGAGCCCCTCGTAGGTGACGCCGCGCTGGGTGGCGCCGTCGAGGAAGTACTGGCCCAGGGAGTAGACCACAAGCGCGCGGACGACACCCCGCTCGACCATGCCGTCCAGATCGCCAACCCACTCCTGGTCCAGCCACAGCTCGGAGTCGAAGCTATCGAACTGCTGGGGACCCTCGGCGTCGGCCATCGTAGCCTCGGTCTTGCCGAGCTCGGATTCGGTAGCCGCATTCCCACACCCAGCGGTCACCAAGAGCAGCGCCACGATCCATCGAGTCCATTTCTTGGCACTCATCATGAGATCCCTCCTGCAGGTACCAGAGGAGCCGTTCCGAAAACACGGTTCGTCAAAATGGTACCGCCATCGCCTCACCCGGCATTCCCCGTCAGTTTTTCCGCCATGGGCGCCGCCCAGGTCGCGAAACGCTCGAGATCAGGATCATACAGCCGCATGATCGGCCCGATCCCGATGTCCTCGCGGTTGATCGGCAACCAGTTTTCCTCGGGGACGCCGTCAGGTTTTTCTGCGGCGATGTAGATGGCGATGCCGCCTTCGTCGTCGAGCTGCATTCCCGCATTGGCGCCGACGCTGTACTTCTTGTGATCGTTCGGGATGAAGAAGCCGTTGGCGGTGTCGTACAGCGTCACCGACCAAAAGGCTCCGGCCGGCGGCATCTCGTCGGCGGACATGCGGATGACGTAATCGTGCATCGCGTTCATCGGCTCGCCGTCGGCGGTGACGATGGACGGGTACAGGGCCTCGGCCGCCGGCAAACCGATCGGCCCCAACACCGACTGAAAGAGCAGGACGTCTGCGCTGATCTCCCCCTGGGGCTTGAACATCGCGAGCATATAGCGCTCGTCGCCTTCCGGCGTTCCGGACCTGGCCACTTCCTCGGCCCAGACGCGCTCGGCGGCCTGCCGGATCTTCGCTCCATCGATGGGAGCGACTCCGTCTGGATCCCAGGTCTTTCCGGGCTCGACCCCGAGCGGCGCGTAGGCGGCGAGGACGGCCTGATCAACTTCGTTCGTCGGATCGAAGGTTGTGTGGTTGAAGACGAACTGCATCACCTCGGGCAGGTTGTTGCTGAAGGTGTCGAAGTCGGTCTTGCCCACGGACGGGAAACCCGGATCTGTGGCCGGCAGGGCCTCGCCGCCGCCGAACTCCGAGAGCGTCATCAGCCGCACGCTCTGCATCTGATCGACGATTTCAGCGAAACGGGCCGGATCACTCGCGTGCGGCATGATCCGGAAGACTGCCGACACGAAGTCGCCCGTGGCCTCGAAGTACCGGTCGATACCCTCGATTTCCCCACCGTCATACCCGGCCGTCCGGGCGGAGTAGACGAGCATCTTCTCCGGTTGCTCGAAGTCATCGTTTCGGGTCGTCATCGGCACGTTGACGTAGTGGTCGTAGGCCGTGATCATGAGCGATGCGTAGTCCGAGTCGAACGCCGGGATATCGAGAATCACCGGCTCGGCACGCAGGTCGAGCATGCAGCCGATGTAGAGGGTGTCGTTGTTCGGTCGCGCGATCTCGCGCATGGTGTGGTCCTTGAGCTCGGTGTCAGCTTCGACCGTGTTCCACCCGCCCTGTTTGAGGGCGAACTTGTTGTTGACGTTGTACATGGCAACGTACTGGTAGGACCGCCGGACGATGTTCTCGATCTGGTCGTCGGTCAACTGGCCGCTCCTCGCGGTCGTCTCGGTTTTTGCACATCCGGACAATGCACAGGTGAGTGCCATAATGGCGATGGGCAGATGCGTCAGATTTCTCTTCATCATTCTCCTCCTCGATCGTTCAGATTCAAAAATGATCCGTTTCATATTGGCTCACGGCGTGTACCAGATGGCCGAGGTGTAGGCCCGCTCCTGCTGGCTCGCCGGCACGTCCTCGGGCAGGTCGACCCCGAAGAACGCCGCATCGTAGGTGGTCCAGCGCGGGGTCGGGATCTCCAGCACGCGCACGTAGTAAGAGGCGCGGTCCGACGGGCTGAAATCGGTGTCCTCCCAGTATCCGAAGAGCATCGGATCGCCGATGGTGTTGGTGAAGCTCGCCTCCTCGACATCGACGGTGTTGCCCACCGGCGTGGTGCAGCGGCCATCCGCCCCGATTTCGCGATCGTCGGAAACCGCCACATCGTAGATCCGTTCGTGGAGCTCCCCCGACGAGTCGAGCCATCCCTTGATGATCTGGACGCGGTCGAGATTGGCTCCGTCCGGGTCACGAAGCGCTCGGATCACGATTTTCGGGACCTTCCCGACCGGCGCCTTGCGGAGGTCGCCGCCCATGGGCACGCCCTCGCTGTAACCGTGGTGAGCGAAGTCCGGTCGGTGAATGTCGTCGGCCGCGAAGTCCCAGCCGGCGAAGACACGCACGGTGATGCGCGTGCCGGTGGTTGCGTAGACCTCCTTGCGCTGCATGGCGTCGAAAATCGCCTCGCGGGTGTTGTCGGTCGCCCACACCGCCGCCAGGCCAGCGGCCAGGGTCTGCACGTGGCGGATGGTGATGTCCGGGCCGTCCTCCTCCTGGAAGTACCCGGTGATGACCTCGTTGAATCGGTGGGCATCGGCAGTGGGCTCGGCCGGCGTCGCCTTGCCGAAGTAGTTGTCCTCCTGGGTGGTGGCCAGGGCGGTGTGGGTGTCGGTGGAGCCGATGACTCCAAACTTGAAGGGGTTCGCGCCGAGCTTCGCCTCGTACGCGAGACCGCGTTTGAGGGCCTCGCGGGCGTACTCGCGGGGCAGCATGTCCTCGGTCTTGGGCTGGGGGCCGAAGCTGCCCTTGTCCCAGGTGCCGTAGTCGGCGAACTCGTCGTTCGGCGAGAGCAGCGGGTGGGCCTCCCCGTCGCCCTTGATCTGGGTGATCTCGTAGATCGGCTCCCAGCGCATGCGGCGCTCGGCATAGGCGCGGTCGAGGGGCTTCTTTTCGGCCAGGGTTTCAACGTCGAACATCAGCCCGTTGGAGAGATTCCCATTGTGTGGGATTGCGAGCATCCGTCCGCCGGTCTTCTCCTCATAGGCCGCCATCCAGCGCCACAGGTCCTCGGGATCCGTCGAGTCGTAGTTGGAGAATGGTAGAACCCGGTCGGCCTCGGCCTTGTCGTCGCGGAAGATGACGTTGCGGTGCAAATTATTGCCGCCCGGGCTCGAGGTCCACTCGAAGCCGATCAGCGCGGTGAAACGGCCGGGCTGGTTGTACTTTTCGGCAGCCTCGGTTAGCCGTTCCCACATCGAGCGGGTGAGCGCATCCTTCCCCGCGAGGGGGTCGATGCCCGCCGACATGGCGGTTCCCCAGAGTGTGTAAGCAGCGCCGTAGTCACCGCTCTGCACGAGATCGAAGATCTCGCGACCGAAGTCGGTCTTGAGCAGATCCGGGTTGGCCTCGGCGACCATCGGCGCCAGCCCGAGGTTCTCGGCGTGGTCGGCCACCACCAGGAAGTCGAGCGGCCGCTGCAGACGGGCGCGCACACCGCCCGAGGCGACGACGATCTCTCCAAGCGCGAAGCGGTAGGCCTCCTCGGGCCCGAGACGGCAACCGATCATTCCGGCGTCGGTGGAGTACGAGGTGTGCACGTGCGTGTCACCCCAGAAGACTCGCTGCGGATAGCCGCGGTGCAAATAGGGCGAGTACTCCTTTTCTCCGAAGCTGATGTCCTCCGGCTCGGCCGAGAGGTCCATGTATTGCGCCTGGGCGGCGCCGGTGAGCAGCACGATGGCTGCCAAGATCGTCAGTGCACATCGAGTTCTCATGGTCCGTCATCCTTTCATTGTGTTCATTGCAGAGTTGCATTTCTTTCACTTCGACATTGAAGAGTCCCGCCACTCCTAAAAGACCACCTGGTAGGTCACCAGCAATTGACTGAAGTCAGTACCGAACTTGGTGATGACACCGTTGGCGTACCCGACCTTGATGGCTTGGCGACCGCGAAACGGCACGACGACCGTTCCTCCAATCTTCAGGTTCCGTTGCACGTCGCCGAGCCGATCTCCTCCGATGGTTTGCCGCCCGCCGGTGAAGTAGGTGAGATCCAGCGACGCCCAGAACCCGGGTTTGAACCGCTTCACGAGATGAACCTCTGCAGCGAAAACGGGTTCCTGCTCCTTCTTCCCCGGGAGGAAGTCGTCGTCGTCACCTAGGAACCACGCGCTCGCTGCGAACTCCAGCTGCAATTTGTGCTTGAGGGGAATGATTGACCCGAGCTGTGCCCTCGCCATCCAGCGATTGCTCCCGACGTTGATCAAACGGTCCGATTCGTATTTCCCGGTGGGTGCCACGACCTTGAGCCCCGCGCCGAGGATCGGATGCGGTTTGGCGCGAAGCTCCACGAAGTCCTTTGGGGTCAAGGACGGCGCGCCGAGCAGATTGATCGTCAGGGTAATGCCGAGATCGCCAAAGCCGGAGAAGTCGCGCCGGGCCGGATCATCGACCAGAATGCCTTCTGTTGTTCCCCACGAATAGGGCAGCTCTACGAGGATATTCGTCGTCCGTCCCCACAGGCTGAGGGTTTGAAGATAGGCTAGGATGCCCGCGTTGATCCTGGACTCCACACCGTACAGCGGAATCGAAGGATCGAAGAGTACGTCTCCGGTGGCGTACGAGTACCCGACCACCGCCACCTTGGTTCCCTTGGGCGCCGGCCAGTAGGTGCGCGGTGTCAGCTCCTGTGCGGCGCAGGTTGCAACCCAGAAAAAGCATATCGCCAGTGATATATTTACTGTTCTCAAAATTACGAGCTGCATTTTACCCGATTTCCGTCGAACGCCGGTCCTTGGCCTTGGGTGCCCTTGGGTGCCATCGTAGCGCTAAAAAACTGCAAGGGTGCCACGTATCACTTTATGACTTTGTGGCACTAGGATTTTCTTTTTGAACGGATTAAATTCCCACTCAGAACCTAATGTCACAATACGTGGCACCCCTGCAACCGGCCAAGCGTAGAATCGTGAGGAGGAATTCACATGGCAGACCTTGATCGCATGATCGATTCGGCGCGGCGCGCCATGGTCGAAGTACTCGAACTCAAACCCAGCGATCGTGTTCTGGTTGTCCAGGACCCCCAGTGTCAGAAATGCTCGGAGGCTTTCTTCGAAGCCGCGCGCGCGGAAGGCTGCGACACCACAGCCTATGTGCTCCCCCGCCACGGGCGCCCCCTCAAGGCGATGCCGGAGGGCATGGCCGCCACGGTCGAAGGGCAGGACGTGGTGATCAACGTCATGTCCGGATCAAGCGACGAGGTCCCTTTTCGAATCGAGTGGCTGACGCTTCTGGAGGAGCGGGGTCTCCGGGTCGGCCACAGCCCGAATATCCACGAGGACATGATGGACGGTGGCCCGATGGACGTCGATTACGGCCTGATGGTCGACCAGGCCGAACGCCTGATCGTCGCCCTCGACGAGGCGGTCTCGGTGCGGATCACAGCCCCGGGCGGAACCGATGTGACTCTCGACCTCCAGGGTCGCCGGTTCATCACCGATGTCAAAATCACCGAAACCGAGAAGGGCGCCAACCTCCCCTGCGGCGAGGTCTACTGCGCGCCGGTCGAGGACGGCGCCGACGGTGTGGTGGTCGCCGACGGCTCCATCGGGGGCGAAGGACCACCGCCATCACCGGTCACCCTCGAGGTCCAGGCCGGCCGCGTCACCACCGTCCGCTGCGCAGACCCGCAATGGCAGGAGCGGATCACCGAGCTGCTGGACACGGACAGCGGCGCCCGCACCATCGCCGAACT
>JAIVTZ010000093.1:0-8749 GCA_049188105.1 Deltaproteobacteria bacterium
CTCGGGATCAGCAGCTGACTCCTCATCCGCCGCTCCCTCCGCCGCCGCTCCCTCCGCCCCCGGCTCTTCTGTACCTTCCTCGGGCCCCGCTGCGGTCTCAGACTCCTCCAGGATCTGATCCTCGACCGGCTTCCTCTCCCAATCGCGGATGCCGAAGAAAAGCTTGGTGCCGTCATCCGACCAGCTCGGCTGACGCGAATCCACGACGCGCATGGCTACTGGGAAATCAGTGCGGGAAGCAGGGTCGAAAGTGAGGGTTTCAACACCGCCAGCGGGCGAGCCCCCGCCACCCGTCGCCGTCCCGAGGTCGCGCCACACGAGGACGATGTGGGTGGCTTCTTCATAGTCTTCGTTTTCGACAGAACGCAAGGCTGCCAGGTCGGCCGCGTCGTCCCGCCAGGTGAGTTGGCTGAAGTCGGCGTCTCCCGATGCCAGAGCGCGCAGGGCGCCGCTCGACGGATCATAAAGATGAATGCCGTTGCCGGCGCGACCCTCCGCCGCCACGGCCATGGCCAGCATGCTGCCCTCGTCCTGCCAGGAAAACTCCGCGATATTGCCGAAGTTGATGTCGGCGCCGCTTGCCAGATCACGCACGACGAGGTCGGCGGAGTCGGTCCACTCGACGATCGTGCACCAGTCGCCGTCGCAGTCGGTCTCGGTGCACCCCAGGGCGCTGCAGTCGAGTCGTTTGACCTGGGCCCGGAAGTTGCCGCAGAAGGTGTCGATCCGCAAGCGAAAGCACTCACCCTGGTTAACCGTCAGAAACCACTGGTTGTTGGCCTTGTCGAGCTCGATCGGGCCGCCGGCGATATGGACATCGGAGCCACCGGTGCGGTTGACCAGATGCCAGGTCGCGCGTGAACCATTGCTGACGGCGTCGGCCGCCGTCGGGATGTTGCCGATGTAGAAGAGGTAGCCGTCCGTTATCAGATCGGTCACACCATCGCCGAGCTCGGTGTCGGCGGCCGTAGCGCCAAAGACGACGCCGATCCGGGTCTTGAGGGCGTCCACGGCGTAGAAGTCGACCTCGATGCGGATGTTGGTGAGCTCCAGGGGGTTGCCGGCGATGGTGTCGGTGACCAGAAGCACCTCCTCCGACCCGATCTTGCCCTTGGTGCTGACCAGGTGGACGTTGCCCCACGCGCCGGCGGCGCCGCCGGCGCCGCAGGTCGGAGGAGCTCCGACGACGATTTGCCAGTCGGAGTTCTTCGCCAGATCCTTGGCCTTGCCGGTCCAGGCGTGGTTGGTCCACCGCCAGGGGGCGGGGATCAAGCCGGCGCTCTGATCCTCGAAGTCGTCGGTGAAGACCACCGTCGGCGGATCCCCGGGGAAGAAGGCCGCCCAGACGGCCGGCCCTCCCGCGAGGACGAAGAGGAGCCCGCAGACCAGGATCCATGGGCCGCGCGAGCGGGCCGGGGCGGACGGGAGCGAACGGATGTGTCGATGAGTGTTCATGTCTGCCTCCTGCCCCATCACGTTTTCGGCGTAGCGGTTGGTGGTTTGGGCGTATTCGTCGGTTTTGGCGTGTTGGTGGGTTTTGGCGTAATGGTCGCCGTGGATTCGGGGATAGGCGTCGGGGTTTTGGTGTCGGCCGGTGGTTTGGTGTCCTTTGGTTCCGGGGTGTTGGTGGCGGTCCAGCTCGGGTCCGGGGTGTCGGCCGGCGGCAGGGTGTCCTTCGGCACAGGGGTGTCCTTCGGGGGGGCAAGCGCCACGCTGTCGCAGTTGTCGGGGCAGATCAGGTCGCCGCCACTGCCGTCCGCTCCCACGAGGTTGAAGTCGAGGCATGCCGAAATGGTCATGTCCGCGATAATCGTGTCCTTGACCTTGACGATCCATTTCCCCTTGGTTTGGAGGGGAGCGTACCAGGCCTCCCCCTCGTTCCAATCCTTAGTGCAGTCAGGTTGAGTGCAGTCAGCAGGATCCTCGGCCCTCTCGACAACATCGCCGCCGATGCCGTCCTTGGATTTCCAGTACTCCTTGCCGTCCCCCTTGAAATTAAGGACCGCTCCTCCGTTCGACTCCCACTCGAACCAAGTCCTGACGATCTTCATGGCCCAGTCGGAGTTGTTGACGACCGTGCCTTCGGCCTCGTCGTCGTCCTTTCGCTTCAGATTAATGAAATCGACCATGCTGCAGTCCGCCGGACGCGGGGTCGCGGTCGGGGTGTTGGTCGGGGTGTTGGTCGGGGTGTTGGTCGGGGTCCAGGTGGGGTACACGTCCGGCGGCCCGCACTCGCGGGAGTTCTGCTCTTCCACCAGATCGACGTAGAGGATCCAGTCGGAGGTTTCGCTGCCGTCGTAGTCGACGTTTTGGGTCGTGGCGTCGAGGTCGTAGTTGTCGTCGCCGCCCGGGTCCGTCACCGCCTGGTTGCCGGTCAGGGTCTCGTCGCCCGAGTTCCACACCCCGTCGGGGTCGAGGACGCCGAGCGGGTGGTTGTCGTCACCGTCGGGGTTGGTCAGGGGCATGTTGAGCTGGACCCGGCGCATGCGCTGGATGACGATGGCCCCCGAGGCGTCGTTCCACTGGGTCCAGCACCCGTCGTCCGGGTTGCCGGCAACGGGCGTGATGTAGGCGACGCAGTTCGGGAAGGTGCTCGATCCCGGGTCGCCGTAGTACCACTCCTCGGGGATCATGTTGCCGAATGCGTCGCGGTCGGCCGAGGCATTGAGCGGGAAGACCCGGTCCTTGCACACGTTGACGTCGTCGGTGTCATCGTCCGGGGTGCCCTTGTCGTCGACGACACAGTTGCTGAAGTTGAGGGGCATCAGGTCGTAAGGGAGGCGGTTGCCGTCGTCGCCGAGGACTCCCGTGTCAAACGCGTTGACCGGACCGAAGCGGTCGCGGACCACCGAGGTAGCGGGGTCGAAGTAGGGGTTGTAGCCGATGAGTCGTTCCGGAAAGAGCTCTCCCGGGTTGTCGAGGAGGATCCCGGTCAAGCTCTGGGCGTAGGTCAGACCGAAGCGGTAGACGAAGTTGGCCTCGACCAGGTGGAAGCGGTCCTGGGTCCTCGCCTCGTAGACCCAGTGCTTCTGCGGAATCGCGTTGGAGCCGTCGGCGGGCACCGCCTGGGCGTAGCCGGCAAAGGCGTAGTTGGCATCGGTCACATCCTCCAGGAAATCCCGCAGCACGCCCTTGGCGATGCCCATGCGCGAGTACGGGTCGTCACCGCCGCCGGGAACCATGCCGAAGGCGACGAGTGACCCGTCGCCCGCGCCCGGCGTTTCGGGGCTGCCGACCATCGATCCCGAGGTGTCGACGATGAAGAGCATATTCGGCGGCGCCGCGCGTTCGCGCAGGAAGTCGCGGTCGTCGGCGGCGACCCCGCCGGCCAGACACAGGACCAGGGCCAGGGCCGGCCACATCGTGATATTTCTTTGTTTCAGGCTCATGACATCCTCCTCGACTCGCGCATCAGTAACACAGGTCCACTGGCATAAAGGAGTCCTCCATGAACGGGAAGGAGGAGACGTCCGCCTCCACCGTCGCGCGGGTGACGCCGCCAAGACCTCCGATGGTCCTCTCGGCGTCGCTGCGCAGGTGGAAGTGTCGGGTCTGAAACTCCGGAAAGGACGACGGAATCCCGTTGGCGATCACCGGGGTCGCCGGTTGCGACTCGCAGAAGTTGGAAATGGTGACGGTGAACTGCCCCTTGAGGAGACCGGAGAGGCTGGGGTCGTCGATCAGGTTGAAGGTGCCCGGGGCGCCGATCACCCCGAGTTGGATCATCTCGATCTGCATCATCGCCCCGGCGTCGGCCGCATACAAGGCCTTGGTCACCCAGCGGTCGGTGCCCGACGCCTGCAGACCGAGCGAGGTCTGCAGCAGCAGGCCCATGCCGAGAAAGACCAGGATCAGCGCCACCATCAGGGCGAGGATGATCGCCGCGCCGCGCTCGCCGTGACGATCGCTCATCTGAGGTTCAACAGGGAATGGGCCTCTCCGCATCATGCCTCCGTCAGAACAGGTAGTTGCGCAACGCAGCCTCGACCTGGATACGCCGCCACTTGGCGCCGCGGTCGACGTCATTGATGTTGAGATCCGCGACGTCGAAGATGGCTGCCGGTTGGGTCCAGTCCGGCACCCCCCGGTTGGTGCGTCCGAGGATCGTGATCCGCATGCCGATGACCTGGTTGCCCGCGATGTCGGCCGCGGTCGGCGCCGTCAGCCAGGAGTCGACCGCGCTGTCGTTGTTGGTGTCCACCCCGAGCGAAACCTGCAGGCTGCCGATGTTGACTGCCACCGGTTGCGAGGTCGCCCCGGTCGAGTCGGCACGCAACCGTCGCAGCACACGGTTCTCGTCCACGTAGTAGGTGTAGGACTCGAGGACGCCGATGCGGTAGGATTTGAACGTCGGCGGCACCGAGACCCCGGACGGGTTGAGGTCGCTCCATTGCTGGGCGCCGGTCCCGAAGGGGATCGTGAGGGTGCGGTCGGGTTTCGTGCCGCTAATCCCAGAGCCCGAGCCGATCTGCCCGACCACGTACTCGCCCTGGTCCAGGTTGCCCATGATGAAGAGGCCGCGGCCCTCGAGGCCGCTCACCTCGACGAGGTCCAAGCTCCGGTTGATCACCTTACCGCTGTCGGACTCCCGCACCTGGATCCGGTCGGGCCCGGTGAGGACGTCCGTGCGGTCGATGAAGAAAGGTGCGAGCTCGAAGAACCCGCGCAGGGTGAGCACGTCCGAGCCGTTGATCACGCTGACGTTGCCGAATGGGGTGGCGGCGGTGCCGCTGGCGTTGGAGATGAGCTCGCCCGCAACCCAGAGGGCGGTGCCGGTCGAATCGTCGGCGAAGGGCATCATCGAGCTGCCCATCATGCGCGCGGTGCGCATGATGTGGTAGGCGGAGAAGCGAACGTTCTCCTGGGTGTCGGCGAGCGAGGTCTCGAGCTGCGAGACCTTGGTCGAGGTGTCGAGAAGGTTGAGGATGCCGATCATGAAGATGGCGAAGACGGCCGACGCCACCAGGATCTCGATCAGGGTGAAACCGCGTGAAGTCTTGCGCATCGTGCTACCCCGGAATCTTCAGGCTGGTGACGGTGAAAATCCGCTGGCCGCGGAGCACCAGGTTGGTCGAGGCAATGGTCATCGTGATCCGCTTCAGATTCGCCGTCTCGCCGCCGGCGGGCGCCGACCAGGCGCCGCTCGCTTCGGTCCAGTTTCCGATGTAGTAGTCGTCGACGGTGTAGTTGATGGTGAAGTTGGCGCTATTCGGCGTCCAGCTGCGCGGAACGCCGGAGGTGGCCACCAGGGCGGCGTCGTTCCATGGCAGCGCCTGCACGCCCTCGAGCGCGAATCGCGCCTCCGAGGCGAGCACCGCATAGTCGTGACCCGACGCGTTGACGATCATCGAGTGCGAAAAGAGACCGGCGATGCCCAGGGCGACAAAGCTCAGGATCACCAGCGAGACCAGGATCTCGACCAGCGTAAATCCCTGTTGACTGACGCTCGAGGGAGTACCGCCGCCCATCAGTACCTCCAGAACCTTATCTGATCGGACCATAGACTGTTCTCGAAGTCCCACATCTCCTGCACCACCGTCCCCGACCCACCCTGGACCGAGATCCGGATCTGGTTGGAGGCGAAGTCAGAGACCACCACCGCTCCCGCGCCGACAACGGTGCCGTTGGTATTGGCGATGGCCGCCCCGCTGGGGAGAAAGACAATGCCGAGCTCGGTGCCTGAAAGCCCTCTGAGCTGGAACCCGGCGTCGGGGCTCAGCGTGATGTCGTCGTTCATCCTCCATCTGCCGATGTCTTCCTCGCCGGCGTCCGCCACGCCGTCATCGTCCTCGTCGATCCAGGCGTGCACCAGACCGCCTTTCTGGGCCGCATCGTCGAGGAGGATGCGCAGCACCACAATCCGGCTCTGTTTGATCGCGTTGATGCGCGCCACCGCGACCGCCGCCCGCAGCATCTTCACCTCGCCGAGCAGCTCGGCGCGCACCATCGACCGGCGCATGGCCGGGATGGAGATCGCCAAGATCATACCCATGATGGCGACCACAATGAGCATCTCGATGAGGGTGAACCCACGCTCGGTGCGAGGCCCTTGAGTGGATGACGATGGAGTGGTTCGTGAACAATTCATCAGTCTTAGCATGCGTCCCCCTCCGCAGGGCCGTCAAGGGCCCCGCGCCGACCTTAAAAAACCTTTAACAATCAAAAGCTTACACAATTTCGGATTTCGGATTTCGGATTTCGGATTTTCCACCCACCCATCCCCATAACAGTTTTGAGTTTTTAGTTTTGAGTTTTGAGTTCCCGCCCACCCATCCCCATAACAGTTTTGAGTTTTTTTGAGTTCATCTCTGTGCCACTCTGTGGCCTCTGTGACTCTGTGGTTATTCGGGAGCAGGGGAGCGCACGGCGCTAACCAGGGGGGAGATCGAAGGCCCAGACCCGGGCGTCGATGTCGGCCACGTATAAAGTGCTGCCGTGGCGCGCCACACCGGTCGGGGTGATGCCCTCCCCGCCAAGCTCGATCTTGCGCGCCACACCATCGTCGATGAGCCACAGGCTGCGGGCGGGCACATCGGTGAGCAACCACCGGTCCATTGTGAGCTCGACCACCTGCGGGCGGGAGTAGAAGTCCGACCAGGCCTCGGGCAGCGGCACGACCTCGAGCGGCAGTCCCTTGCGGTCGAGGACCTGCAGCCGGCGGTTGCCGGTGTCACACACCAACAGGCGCGCGTTGTCGAGCCAGACGAGTCCCACCGGCTCGATGAGCTCGCCCGGACCGGAGCCTTCGCCGCCGATGGTCTCGATCCGTGGCTCGCCGTCCTCGGCGGTGATGAGAACGATACGCTTATGTCCGGTGTCGGAGACCGCGACGGTCCCGTCCGGCGCCACGGCGACCCCGCGCGGACCGTACCAGCCGTCATCGGGTTCGGGCGCCGGGCGCATCAGACCCGAGACGGGGTTGTAGAGCAGCACACGGTGGTTCCAGGTGTCGGCGATCACCAGCACCCCGCCCGGGGTCCAGGCCGCCGCCTCCGGCTCGTTGAGGTCTTCGGGCACGCTGTCCTCGAGGATCCGGCCATCGGCCGCCATGAACACGATCTTGCCGAGGCCGATGTCGGCCACCGCCAAGGAGCCGTCGGGCCCCGCGGCCAGCCCGCGCGGTTCGATCAGCCACCCCCCGCCGAGGACCCTCGCGCCGGTCGCGCCAAAGGCATCGGCAATCGCCGCGGGCACCGGCACCTCGCGCGCGCCGTCGACGTGCTCACCGGTGTACCTCAGAACGATGGTGTCGGTCGAACCGACGACACCCCACGGCCGCCGCGTGAAGACGTAGCGCAGCACCTCAAAAAACGTCGGCCGATGATTCTCCATCACCCACCAGGCGCGCAGCGGCAGACGCTCGGACACATAGCCGGGACCGAGCTGGCGGCGAATTTCGGCGTCCTGATCCGGGTCGCAGAGAACTATGGGAGGCCGGTCCCCAGGTCCGGGTTTGTCCCAGAAGGTCGGGGTCGAGCGCCAGTTCCACGACAGGGGCCAGCCCGCCTCACCCTCCACGGCCGCCACCGGATCTTCTCCGTCGGCCGCCAGGCGATAACCCTCCCGAATCACCTCCTGCATCTCCGGGCAGGTCTGGACGTAGATCAGCGCCTCTACCCGCGGGCGCCTGGGGCTGATCTCGTCGAGCACGAAGTTGGCGGTGTAGGAGACCACAACGGTCAGCGCCAGGCCGATGGCGGCCAGAGTGCGACTCCACCAGACCCCGTGGGGGCCAAAGGTCCGCGCGAGTTGCAGCCCGGCCAGCGGCAGGAAGGCCCACACCTGGTGGACCCCGAGCCACGGCACCTTCTCGCCGAGGTAGCAGTACATACCCACCGAAGCGACGGCAAAGAGCAGCAGGGACCACTCGACGCCACGCATGCGCCGCCCCCGGCGAACGGCCCAGGCGAGGGCGGCGACGATGGGAAGGAACTCGTACAGCCCGAGGCGGGGCAGGTGGTACCAGATCGGCCCGCCGACCCGCTCTATGCTGTGCATCTCCCACCAGTAGGAGATCGCCCGGTAGGGAAAGAACCAGTCACCGGGACGTGTGAAACCGACCGTGAACAGGGGCACCGTCACTATCACCGCGACGACACCGGCGGTGATCAGACCCCAACGATGTTGGTTGATCCACCGCAGCGTCACCGGCATCGCCTGGCGCAGGCCGGCAAACACCATCATCATCGCCGCCACCCCACCGACCAAGGCGGTCGTGACAAATGCGTTCTCCTTGGTGGCGAAGGCCAGCCCGGTCCACACCCCGACCCAGATCCAGGCCCGGGAGCTGCCGTGGACCGCCCGCCACGCCGCCACCAGCGCCGCCGACGCGACCGCCAGCTCGAGCACGTCCATTCGCAGGAAACGACCGTAGTAGAGGACGAGCGGAGAGATGGTGGCCAGCAACGCCGTCCACCAGGCGGCGCGGGCGCCGAGAGGACGGCGCAGGCCCCACGCGACCGCGATGAGCAGGACGCCGGCGAGCGCGATGGGGAGACGGGCGGTGAAGTCCGAATCACCGGCCACCGCAAAGGTGCCGGCGGTCAGATAGTAGAGGAGCGGCCCATGGTAGGTGGGGTCGTAGCGATAGCTGCCGTTTTGCACCAGATTGTAGGCGGCCTGCGCGTGGATCGCCTCGTCGTGGTGGAAGGAGCGGCCGCCGAGGTCCCACAGGTGGAGCGCCAACGACGCCGCCACCAACACAAGCCACGGCAGGCAGCGCCGCCAGTTCCACCGCCCGCCGCGACCA
>JAIVTZ010000094.1:0-8718 GCA_049188105.1 Deltaproteobacteria bacterium
GATACCAGATACCAGATACCAGATCCACCCAACCACCCCTTGACATCGAGACGGGTGAGTTTACGATTTCGTCGCATCCGGCATCCGGCATCCGGCATCCGGCATCCGGCATCCGGCATCCGGCATCCGGCATCCGGCATCCGGCATCCGGCATCCGGCATCCAGAAAAAACGCCCCGCTGTTTCCGGCGGGGCGTTGAGTCGTTGGTGAGTGGATGATCAGAAGAAGGATGTTTCCTGCTCGACCTTTTGGCCCTCTTCGCTGAGCCCCTGGATCTGGATCGAGATGAAGGTCGGACGGAACTTGTGGTCCTGGCACAGACGGCGCAGCTGCTCGTCGAGATCGGCGTCCCAGAACTCGATGATCTTGCCGGTGGCGGTACACACCATGTGGTGGTGGCCGCCGCCCGGCTCCATCTTCTCGTAAAAGTAATGCTCACGTCCGAGACGGCTCTTGCGCACCAGACCGCATTGGACGAGCAGATCGAGAGTGCGGTAGACGGTGGCCCGCGAAACCTTTCTCTGTTTGCTCTTCATCCGTGCGAGCAGATCATCGGCGTCGAGATGCTCATCGGTTGCGAAGATCTCATCCAACAACGCCAATCGTTCCTGGGTCACCTTGAGGTTGCTCTCCCTCAGGTGTTGGATGAAGAGTTTCTGTGCTCGTTGTGCAAGTTTGCTGCTCATAGTGTTAATCCAGTCTCATTATCATTGTTGCAAACTAAGATAGCGTCGATGCGACATCGTGTCAAGAGATACGGTAACAGATTTCCGGCGGCTTCGGAATCTCTGACCAGAAAGTGCCGCGAGTCCGGGCTCGAGCCCCCCACAACCGGTTCCACACGCTGCCTGAGCCTGGCGGTGAGCGGGGGCGGGGCGCCGCCTGATACGCACGTCACGCGGAGGTCGAAGAATCCTACAAAGCGGGGCCCATCGAGAGTTGTTTTTCGTATACAATCTGTATACAATCACCGATGATGGAGGAGGGTGTGATGATTACCGGGGCTCAAAGACGAACGGTGGCGGAGGATGTGTACCGCGCCCTGAAGCGCGACATCATCACCCTTCGCCACAACCCGGGGGCCTCACTGACCGAGCAGGAGCTCGCTGGGCTCTATGGCTCGAGCCGGGTGCCGGTACGAGAGGCTTGCGGACGCCTGCAACAGGACGGCCTGCTGACCAACGAGCCCTACAAGGGTTACTTCGTCAACCACATCTCGCTCAAGGAGATCGGCGACTGCTTCGATCTGCGGCTGCTGTTGGAGACGCATGCGCTCGAAATGGTGGCGGCATGTGCGACGACGGACGATTTGAGCCGACTCGAGGAGCTCGCGGCCACGGAGTACACCTACCACGATTGGGAGTCGTATGCGGATTTCCTCGACCGCAATCGCGCCTTCCATATCCGGCTCGCCGAGCTGTCGCGCAACCAACGCCTGGTGTCGATGCTCCGGGATCTCCTTGAAAGCATGCAGCGGTTCTTCTTCCTCGGTCTCGACCTCGGCGACTTCGCCCTCGAAATGCGCGCGGAGCATGAGCAACTGGTCGAGCTGATGCACCGCCGTGAATTCGATGTTGCCGCAGACTGCTTGCGCGGCCAGATCCAATCGTCCCGCGACCGCATCTTGCGGGCGCTCGTCGACGATCACATTGACCTGCCGGTGAAGTGAGGTTTGATATGACTGACTCCATATATCTCGACAACTCCGCCACCTCTTTTCCCAAACCCCCCGAGGTCATCCGTTTCATGTGCGACTTCTACACCACCCGCGGCGTCAACCCCGGACGCACGGGGTTCGACCTCGCGCTCGAGGCCGAGGAGACCCTCGCCGAAGCGAGGCAGGCGCTGACTGATTTCTTCGGCGGCTCCGACCGCAACCGGCTGGTCTTTTCGTACAACGTGACGGATGCGCTCAATCTGCTGATTTCGAGCGTATTGAAACCGGGCGACCATGCGATTACCACCTGTCTCGAGCACAACTCGGTCCTGCGACCGATGTACCGGCAGGCCGAAAACGGCGTCGAGGTCGATTTCCTGCCCTTTGACGATCGCGGTTACGTGGATCCCGGAGACATCGAGAGGCGGATCCGGCCGAACACAAGGCTCGTGATCGTCAACCACGGTTCGAACGTCATCGGGACGATTCAGCCGGTTGCCGAGATCGGCCGTATCTGTCGCGATCACGGCGTACTTTTTGCCGTCGACGCCGCCCAGACCGCGGGGTTGGTGCCGATCAACGTCGGCGACATGAACATCGACGTCGTCTGTTTCACCGGTCACAAATCGCTCTTTGGCCCGACCGGCACCGGTGGCATGTATATCTGTGAGCACGTGGACATCACGCCCTGCCGGGCCGGGGGTACCGGGGTCATGAGCGCCCTCAAGAGCCAGCCGGAGGATTTCCCATGGCGGATGGAGTTCGGGACCGTCAACCTGATGGGCATCGCCGGTTTGCTCGCCGCTCAGAGGTGGATTGCCGGCCGCGGCGGCGTGGAGGCCATCTTTGAGCATGAGATCCGGCACGCACGGCGCCTGCGCGAGGGCCTCGCCGACATCGATGGAGTTCAACTCTATTGCGCGGACATGGAGCACGACCACTTACCGGTGTTCGTCTTCAACCTCGAAGGCCTGCCGGCCGACCAGACGGGCACGTTTCTGGATGTCGAACACAACGTGATCACCCGCACCGGTCTACACTGCGCGCCGCAGGTTCACGAAGGCATCGGCACCTTCGAGGATCACGGGACGATTCGCTTTTCCCCCGGAATTTTCACCACCGATGACGACGTGGAGCGGGCGATCGACGCGGTCGCCGAGGTCGCAGAGTACGCGCGGGTGCAAAATGGCAGGGTGGCAGAGTCGGTGGTGTAACCGGGTCTTCTCACCGCGTCGTCAGCCCGCACATCACCACCTCGCCACTGTGGCCCGTTCTTCGCGAGGTTGTCCCGAGCCAATGTGCCCCGCCACAAATGGAGTGGAAGACATCGCGAGCGCCGCAGCGACCACCCTCACCTATGGTGATCGGCGGTCCACTGCTCCGGGGTGAAGGTGCGCATGGACAGGGCGTGAATATCCTCCCTCATCAGGTCGGCCAACGTCTCGTAGATCAGTTTCTGGGCGGCGATCCTCGACAGGCCGCGGAATGTCCGAGACACCACAACGACCGCGAAATGTCCGCCGCCGTCCTTGGCTCCGAGGTGATTCGCGTGGCCGGCGCTGTTGTCCACGACCTCGACATGGGTCGCCTCCAGGGCCTTGACGAGCGCGTCCTCGATGGCCCTGACTCGCAGTGATGGTTGCACTGATTCTCTCCAAATCACTCTTCTGGTAGAACCGGATCACCGCGGCCGTTCTTCCCGACCCTGCCCGCTCATCTCGGACGGGCGGCGAGCTGCCGGTTGAGTTCCCAGTGTGGAACCGTGCGATTTCGGCCGAGCTCCTTGGCCGCATACATGCAGGTGTCAGCTAGACGAAGGAGCTCGTCTTTTGCGGTGACGGCATCTCCGCCGCCCGTGAGCTCGGGCAGAACATCCGACTGAAGGGTCGCGATTCCGATTGAGCAGGTCACCACGACCTCTGTGCGCGGAGCCGGACCGGCGTCGGGGTTCACGGGGTCCGGCGTGACGACGAACGCGGTCTCCGCGATGTTTTGCCGGATTGTCTCGGCGACCCAGAAGCACTCCTGCCTGCCTGCCCCGGGGAGGGCGATGACGAATTCGTCGCCGCCATAACGGGCAGCGAGCCCGTTCCCGGGGATGATCTGCCGAAGCGTCGCCCCCACTTCACGGAGCAACCGGCTGCCGATGAGGTGGCCGTGAGTGTCGTTGACATCTTTGAAGTGGTCGAGATCCAGGAAGATAATGGCGCATTCGGTTCCGTCGGACACCGCCCGATCGACAATCTGCAAGAGGCTGCTGTGGAGATGGCGATCGTTGTACAGTTCGGTGAGTTCATCCCGTTTGGCGATCTCCTTCGAACGCTGGGCGTCGATGGCGTTGACGATCGACAGCGAGATCGTGCGCGCGAAAATGCCGAGAAGCGCCAGATCAGCGTCCGAGTACCCCTGTCCCCCGCTGTGGTTGAGGAGTTCGATGACGCCGATCGTACGACCCTCGACCTCGAGCGGCGCACACACCACGGATTTGATCGAGAAACCGATCCGCATCCCCGGTCCGCTGCGGAAAATGGGGTCCGCGAGCGGGTCGATGCACGAGTATGGGAGGCCCGTGCGGTACACCTCGCCAATGATCCCCTTGTGAGTGTCGAATCGCTCTTCGACCAGATCCTCAGTCTTCGGGCCGAAGCTGGCGATAACCACGAGCGATCCTCTGTTGGCATCGTCCGTCGTGTCTAACGGGTCGTCCAGGTAGATCGTGCCCGCATCCGACGGGAGAAAATCAATGGCTCGTCTGAGAAGCTCGCGGAATATTCGATTCAGATCGAGATCGGTGGCGGAGTCGGATCGCGGCTCGCGTTTGAGAAAATGCGCCAGCTTCGCGCTGCTGACACAACGTATCCGTGGTGATGATTCCGCGCGGTCGTCGACCATACCCTTCAGGATAGCAGGAAGGGGCGCGGGCCAGCCCGGATTATTTATGAGTCCGAGTTTTCTCGGGGTGACTCCTCGTCCGTTTCATTCCCGGCCGTCTTCGAGTCCGAGCGCACCGAGTTCTTGAAATTTCGGATGCCCTCGCCAAGTCCCTTGCCGAGACGGGGGAGTTTGTTGACACCGAAGATGAGGATCACTATCGCGAGCAAAATCAGCAACTCGGGAAGGCCGAGACTTCCGATCATCCGAACCTCCTAGCCCGATTTTTCACCGGGTGTTCAGTTTAGCAGAAGGTCGACCAACCGCGAAGGCGCTCCGGTCGATCCGAGCTCGGGCGCGATGGCGTGGGCGAGGCTCTTCATCCAGCGATCGTAGGTCGAAACCCCGGAAGCGGAGAGCCGTGAAAACGTGCCGAGAACCTTGAGCCCGCGCTGGACCCTCACCAAGCGCCAGCGCTCCTGCCAGCCGGATCGGGTCGAGGTGGCGTCGGCCCATGCCTCCTGAATCAGAACCCGGTGCGACGGTTCGGTCATATCCGGCATGCCGCGCTCACACATGAGCGACACCGCGTCATAGGTGTCGGGCCCGACCAGCATGTCCTGGAAGTCGATGATCCCGACCTCGCCGGTGTCGAGAAAGAACAGGTTGTTGAGGTGATAGTCGCGATGGCAGACTCGCTTCGGATGAGAGTCGACCGTGATCGCGATCTCATCCAGCCAGCTCCCGATGTCCGGCGGCGGCGCGATGCCTCGTCGGTACCGCAGGTACCAGAGCTCGAAGCCGGCAAGTTCCCAGCGCAGGCGCGCTGCGTCGAGTGGGGCATTCCACCGGGGAAGATCGTCCGGTCTCGCTGTCGCCAGCACGACCAGCGGGTCAAGGGCACGCAGAGCCATTTCCGGTCTTTCACCCGCAGATGCGGCGGCCAGCCTCCGGTCGGCGTCTTTGTCGCCGAAATCTTCGAGAATCGCCCACCCGCGCTCGAGATCGCGATCGATGAGCCCCGGGACTCGAAGTCCCTGTGCGTCGCACCATGAGCGGATCTCGAGGTCGCGCGTCAGACGGAATCGATCGGCGGCCGGATAGCGGACCAGGATCGCGATGTGGCCGGTGGCATCCCGAAGTCGGCTATACCTTCTGGCCGAGGCATCGCCGGGCAGTCTCTCCTCATGGATCCACGGATTTGGGAGCGTGCCGTCCAAGATCACTACCGGAGGCTAGTGTACCCCGCCACAATTGGGATGGTATTCGGTCGCCGATGCATCCATCCTGCCTGCACTTCGCTCCCTCTCCGTACGGAAGGTATGCGTCGGTCGCGAAGCACAGGCAGGAAGGCGCCTCGGCGCCCTCGATACTGCACCCCAATTATGACGGGGCACACTAGTGTACCCGGCCACATTGGCGAGCAATGAGGTAGGATGGGAACAGCCGGCTCGAACCGGCGGTTGTGTAGGCGGAGGATGATGGAAGAGTCGCGAACCCAGAGGCTGCAAGAGCTGCTCAGACGGCTCGGTAAAGCGGTGCACGGTTCGGTGGTGCGATCAGAAGAGGTGCGCGCCTGCCTTGACGAGCTGCACGACGACGGTTGGCGTGCCGTGATGCTTCTCGAAACCTCGTTGGCCTGTGGTGAAAGTGGTTCGTTGGAGGTTGACAAGGGCATCCTCAGGATGCACGTCGACACCGCAGATCCAGCCGTCCCCGCGTACCGGCTGGATGTCGCCGATGCGCGGTTCCTCTCGTCACTGGGTATTTCAGCTGGTCGCCATCGCTCACCGAACAACGCGCTTCCGCGCCCTCCGGCAAAACGCGACAGCGAATCCGCCTCCTGATCCGATTTTCCGATATGAATCTCGTCGGCAAGACATCTGCTGAAATATCACGTCTTCTCACAGAGCACGTGGACCGCGGCTTTCGAGGTCCTCAGGTAGCGCGCTGGATCGTCGAGCGAAACGCGGCCACCTTCGGCGAAATGACCAATCTGCCCGCGTCCCTCCGCGAACGGCTGGCCCGGCGCTTCACCCTCACCGAGCCCGAGGTGGTGGAGGTGATCGAAAGTTCGGACGATTCCCGAAAATACCTCGTGCGTCTCGAGGACGGGGTGACTGTGGAGAGTGTCGCCATGCGCGACGGGCCCAAGGCTACCTTCTGTCTGTCTTCTCAAGGTGGCTGTGCTGTGGGGTGCACATTCTGCGTCACCGGCGCGATGGGCGCCGGGCGTAACCTTCGCCCCGACGAGATCGTCGGCCAGTATCGCATTATGTTGCGTGACCTCGAGGGCGCGATAGAACGGGTGAATGTGGTGTTCATGGGCATGGGTGAACCGCTTCTGAACACCGAAAACCTCGGTGTTGCGCTCGAGGTTCTTTCGGAAAAACTCAGTCTGAAGCGCATCACGGTTTCAACTGCGGGGATCCTCCCCGGCATCCGCTGGCTCGCCGCGCTGCCTAGGCGGCCCAAACTGGCGGTCTCGCTCAACGCTCCCGACCAGAAGCGCCGCGAGAAGATCATGCCGATTGCGGCACGATACCCGTTGCACGAGCTTTTCGCGGAGCTCCGCGCCTTTCCCCTCGAACGCGGCCGCCGCATCACCTTCGAGTACGTGCTGATCCGGGGCTTCAACGACGCCGAGGCTGACGCCTCGACCGTCGCCCGGCTGGTCAGCGGCATTCCTGCCAAGATCAACATCATTCCCCTCAACGAGGATCCAGAGTGCTTCCCCGATCTCCGGCAGCCGGACGGCGAGGTCGTGGAGGCCTTTGCATCGCGCCTTCGAGGCGCCGGTCTCACGGCGACCGTTCGCTGGTCACGGGGCGCGGATGTGGCGGCGGCGTGCGGACAGCTGCGAGGGCGCTAGTGTACCCCGCCACAATTGGAGTGGTATTCGGTCGCCGATGCATCCATCCTGCCCGCACTTCGCTTCCTCAACATACATAAGGTATTTATCGGTCGCGAAGTGCGGGCAGGAAAGCGCCTCGGCGCCCTCGATACTACACACCAATTATGGCGGGGCACACTAGTTCGCGCCGATCGCTTCGAGATCATTATCGACCATCATCTTCACCAGTTCTTCGAAGCCGACACGCGGCTTCCAGCCGAGCTCGCGCCGGATCTTGGACGAATCCGAGAGGAGACGATCCACCTCGGCGGGCCGGAAGTACCGGGAGTTCACCGCGACGCGTACGGTCCCTGTAGCTCGATCTCGTCCGACCTCGTCGACGCCGCTGCCGCTCCACTCCAGATCTACGCCCACGAGGCCGAATGCCAGCTCACAGAACTCGCGCACCGAGTGCTCCTCGCCGGTCCCGACCACCCAGTCGTCCGGTTCGTCGGCCTGGACGATGCGCCACATGGAGTCCACGAAATCGCCCGCAAACCCCCAGTCTCGGCGCGCCTCGAGGTTGCCGAGTGACACCCAGTCCCGCGTGCCGGCGGCGATCTCCGCCACCGCACGGGTGATCTTGCGGGTGACGAAGTTCTCACCGCGCCGGGGAGACTCGTGGTTGAAGAGGATGCCGTTGGCGGCGAAGATGCCGTGCGCCTCGCGGAAGGTGATGGTCGCCCAGTAGGCATAGAGCTTGGCAACGGCGTACGGCGAGCGCGGGTGGAAGGGCGTGTCCTCGTTCTGGGGAACTTCGCAGACCTTGCCGAACAGCTCGGAGGAGGAGGCCTGGTAAAACCGCGCTTCGGGAACGAGCTGCCGCACCGCCTCGAGCAACCGCACCACGCCCAGCCCCGACACATCGCCGGTGTAGGTGGGCATGGTGAACGAGATCCCGACGTGGGACTGCGCGGCGAGGTTGTAGATCTCGTCCGGCCGTACCTCGGCAAGGATGGTGGTCAGCGACTCGGTGTCGCCGAGATCGCCGTAGTGCAGCCGAATATGCTGCTCACCCAGCGACCCCTTGCGGAGATGATCGATTCGACCGCGGTTGAACGTCGAGGAGCGGCGCACCACGCCATGAACCTCGTAACCCTTGTCGAGCAGGAACTCCGCGAGGTACGAACCGTCCTGGCCGGTAATGCCGGTGATGAGAGCTTTCTTCATGGGGCGGAGGATATCAGAGGCGCTGACGCGCCTCAATTCTCAATTCTCAATTCTCAATTTTGAATTCCTATCCACCCTCCTCCGAGATTGATTGTTGGGGGGAGGCAATTGAGAATTAAGAATTGAG
>JAIVTZ010000095.1:0-8713 GCA_049188105.1 Deltaproteobacteria bacterium
GCTGGACCATCGAATCTTCTGTCGACCGCGATAGCTGAGCAGCGTTCTATTCTAGAACCGAATGTCCGTCTCAATTAATCCGAGACGAAGAAAGATCGATGATGGCACCGGTCGATTGCGTGCCCACCTCTTGCAGGGTGTTCGTCTGTTATCGTCGAGCCAAGCGTATGGAGACTCCGATTTCTAACCACCTCACGTTGCATCGGACCGAAGAGCGAAGAACCGCGGCACTGCAAAGTGGCCTTGCAACCGCAGTTTTCGGCACGGCGGTCGCCGGTATTGTGATCGCCTGTCTGACCCTGCGGCTCAACCCCCAGGTTCACGCGCGGCCGGCCGATGCGCTCCTGCTGATCGCTTACCTGTGCGCGGGGTATGCCGTCATCGGCCTGATCGCGGGAACGGCAATCGGGCTCGCTGTCCAAATCATCCTTGCCGCGACCCATCACACCCGGTTGGCTGGAGTGGGTCGTACGATCGAGAGTGCGGCGCTCGGTGTCCTTGGGCTTGGTCCTCTGCTCTACGCCGCCTCCCTTCCCGACCTCGGCCTGGCCGGCAGAACGCTCACGAACCTCATCTTCTCCCCCGGCCTGGCGGGCAAGCTGACGATACTTGTCGCCGTCGCCCTGGCGCTCGGCGCCGCGGGGTTGGTCCTCCGCCCGGCCCTCAGCACTCTTCGCCGAAGATATGGGCTCTCCGTGCGTGCGTTGCTTGCGTTCGGCCTCTCCGCAGCGCTGGGGCTGGCACTCGTCTGCACTCTGTTCGGTGCGCCGCGGGCCACCGCCGGAGAAGCCTCACCCGAGACCGCCGCCGTTGACCAGGAACTCCCACTGAAACCCGTCTTCGACGATGCGCCGCCCGTGGTCCTGCTGTGCATCGACGGGGCGGACCTGGACGACGTGATCCTGCCGATGGTCGACGCGGGAGAGCTGCCCGCATTTGCGCGATTGATGGCCGAGGGCACCTGGGGCGAGCTTGCGACCTTTGCCCCCACCCTGTCGCCGGCGATCTGGACGACACTCGTGACCGGCAAGACGAAGGAAGAGCACGGCATCCACGGCTTCACCGTCTTCCAGCTGCCCGGGCTCCAGGCTTCGATCCTCGAGTTTCCCCTGCACTCCGGCCTCAACTTCCGGCTGATACCGCTGATCGAGAAACTTCCCGGCATGCCGTCGGTCCGGCTGCCGTTCACCAGCGACATGCGGCGGGTGCCGGCGCTGTGGAATATCGCCGGTCGCTACTACACGGTGGGGATCTTCCACTGGCGGACCACGTGGCCGGTGGAAAACGTCAACGGTTTCGGTTTGGCGTCGGCGGTGACCCTCGGCGAAACGGCCACCCGCCGGGGAAAGCGAAGTGATGTTTCGCTCTACCGTCATCCCCCCGGGGTCTACGATGGATTTCTCCCGCCACCCAAGCTCCCAGGAATCGACGCCGTTCGACCCTACCTGAAGCCGGGGATCGATTTTGATCCCGAGGACGAGAGCATTCGCCTCATCCGCTCGTCGATGAGCCGCCACACCGTCCACTATCTGTCGCTCCTGATTCGCCGCCACCAGCCCCGATTCACCGCTGCTGCTTTCTACTCTGTCGACGCATTCAACCATTATTTCGGCGTCGACCGCACGACCGGCGGAGTCTTCGCACCGGCGGTCGCAGAGCGATACCGGTTTGCGGACACACGGCTCGGAGAGCTGCTCGAGGCGCTGGGCCCCGATGTCAACGTGATCGTCGTTTCGGATCACGGCTACGACTTCGTCAACAACAACCACACCCACGCGCCGCCCGGCATCTTCTTCGCCCGCGGTCCCGCCTTCCAACCCGGCCGGCGGGTGGCCGGCCTCACGGTCTTCGATGTGGCGCCGCTCATCCTGCACCTGCTCGCCCTGCCCCCGGGCGAGGACATGCCGGCAGTCTCCTCGGGGGGCTATCTCACGGCGCTCGATCCCGAGTACGCCCTGCGAAATCCCGTTTCGACCCTGCCGTCGTGGGGATCGACCGAGGACGCCGCCCTTCGGCCGCAATCCGACGGCGAGGAGCAGAGGATCCTCGACGAGCTTCGGAGCCTGGGCTACATCGAGTGAACCCCGCATAATGTGCCAGGCCTGGCACTTGACGGAAAAGGGAAAGTGGCGCGCCGAAAGGGACTCGAACCCCCAACCTTCTGGTCCGTAGCCAGATGCTCTATCCAATTGAGCTATCGGCGCAGCCTAAGGGAAGGGCATTGTGCCACAAGGGACCTCGCCGTGCAAGATTTCGAATTTCGGATTTCGGATTTCGGATTTCGAATTTGCTGGCGGCCTGCGGCCGCCGTGACACAACGTCACCAGCGAGTGGCCGATGGCCGGCCCCCACCCGCTCGATTCGCGATCATGACACCCGCAAAACCAAGAGATTCCTTTGTCATCAGAATCCAGGGGAGAGAGAGGGCTGTTGAATCAACAATACTGTGCGATCGATTTCTGATGAGGCAGTGAATTACTGGGAGAAGTGCCGGATGGATTGCGAGGGGCTCGGGTGATCTTCCGACTCCGGCTTCGCCATCATTTCTTCGTGACCTGATTGCCAGGCGCTTTTTCCAACCCCGGAGGAGCGCGTAGTAAGCTGCGTCACCGAAACAAGGAGGATTTGTGGACGCGATTCTCGAGATACAGCATCTGAGCAAGCGCTATGGGGACCACGTGGCGGTGGACGACCTGAGCTTCTCGGTCCCCCGCGGCTCGGTCTTCGGGCTGCTGGGGCCCAACGGGGCCGGTAAGACCACCACCATCCGCATGATCATGCGGATCATCGCCTCGGATTCGGGCACCGTTCTGCTCGACGGTGAGCCGGTGGACGACGACCGGCGGCGGATCATCGGCTACCTGCCCGAGGAGCGGGGGCTGTACAAGAAGATGAAGGTGCTGGAGCACCTGGTCTACCTGGGAACCATCCGCGGCATTCGACCGGGCGAGGCGAAGAAACGCGCCGCGGCCTGGCTCGAGCGTTTCGAGCTCGACGAGTGGGCGACCCACAAGGTGGAGGATCTGTCGAAGGGAATGCAGCAGAAGCTCCAGTTCATCGGCACCATCCTCCATCGTCCGCCGCTCCTGATCCTCGACGAGCCCTTTTCGGGCCTCGACCCCATCAACACCCGTCAGCTCAAGGATCTGCTGCAGGCGATGACCGACGAGGGCACGACGATCGTCCTCTCGACCCACGTCCTGCCACAGGTGGACGAGCTGTGCTCCGATATCTGCCTCATCAACCGCGGGCGGCCGATCCTCTACGGCTCGCTCGATGAGATCCGCGAGGATTACGGCGGCAACACCTGGCGAGTGCGTTCGGATCTCGACAAAGCTGGTCTCCGCGCCCTGCCCGGGGTGACCTCGGTGCATCCGCTGCGCGATGAGCTCCTGGTCGAGCTGGATGGCGGCGGCGAACCGCAAGAGCTGCTGCGCGCCCTGGTCGACCGCAGCCAGGTGGAGTCTTTCACCCGCTTCATCCCCGACCTCGAGAACATCTTCATCCGCGCCGTGGAGGAGGACCGCGAACATGCTGAATAGAATTCTTGCAGTCATCCGTCGCGAGTACCTGGAGCGGGTCCGCACCAAGGCGTTCTGGATCTCGACCCTGCTGGTACCGATCTTCCTTGGCGCGGTGATGATCCTCCCCGCCTGGCTCGCCGCCCGCGGAGGTGGTGAGTTTTCGGTCGCCGTGCTCGACCTCTCGGACCGGTTCTTCGACCCGGTTCGAGACGAGGTGAACCGCCTTCTCTCCGGGGACGACGAAAAGCTCAGGGTGACCCTGGTTCTTCAGGATCCGGGCCCCGACCCCGGGGCGACCCGTGAACGGCTCAAGAACGAGGTACAGGACAAGAAATTCGACGGTGTGCTGGTGATCCCCGCCACCATGCCCGACGAGGGCCAGCCCGAGTACGTGGCGCCCAACGTGGCCGCTTTCAAGCTGCTCAGCGTGATCGAGCGTTCGGTCAACAACGTCATGGTCGCCGATCGTCTGACCGGCGCCGGGCTCGACCCCGAGGCGGTGCGCGAGCTCACCCGCCGAGTCGGGCTGAAGACCCTCAAGCTCGGCAAGGGTGGGGAGGAGACCTCGGATCAGGGACAGACCTTCATACTCGCGTACGTCTTCATGATGATCATCTACATGACGGTGCTGATGTACGGCGTCTACGTCATGCGCGGGGTGCTCGAGGAGAAGAGCTCGCACGTGGTGGAGGTGATCATCTCCACGGTCAAACCCTTCGAGCTGATGCTCGGCAAGATCCTCGGCATCGGCGCGGTGGGGCTCACCCAATTCCTGATCTGGGCGGCCCTGATGGCGGCGATCTCGGCCCCGGGGGCGGTCGCTGCCGTCGGTATCAGCGGCATGGAGCTGCCCGCGATCCCCGCTCAGCTCCTGGTCTTCTTCGTCGTCTACTTCGTGCTCGGTTTTCTGCTCTACGGAACGTTGTACGCCGGTATCGGCGCCGCCTTCGACACCGAGCAGGAGGCACAGAACTTCCAGGGCATCGTGACCATGTTCCTGATCGTACCGCTGGTGTTGATGGTGCAGATCCTCAACCAGCCCGACGGCACGCTGTCGGTGGTGCTGTCGCTGTTCCCGTTCTTTACCCCGATGCTGATGTTCCTGCGCATGACGCTGGCACCGGTGCCGGTCTGGCAGGTGGTGGCTTCGGTGGTGCTGATGGTGGGCGCGATCCTCGCCTGTACCTGGATTGTGGCCAAGATCTACCGGGTCGGAATCCTGATGCACGGCTCGAAACCGAAGCTGAAGGACCTCATTCGTTGGGTGAGAGAGGCCTGACAATTCTCAATTCTCAATTCTCAATTCTCAATTCCCACCCACCCTTCCGACAAAAGGGTTGGGCGGAAGGGAATTGAGAATTCAAAATTGAGAATTCAAAATTAGCGGTCGGGTTCCGCCAGGAACGCCAGGGCCTTGTCCGCTTCTGCGTCCATCACCACCTGGAGTAGCCGGCCGTTGGCGGCGTCGGCGACCCGGATCACCCGCACCACGCCCTCCATGTCGGCGTACTCGGGGGCGACCTCGGCCAGGCAGTTGGCGGAGCCCTGGAGGAAGTCGTCGTTCCACACCACCCCGGGGTCGTCCGGGTAGAGCGGCAGGTAATTGATGCCCGACTCCACCAGGTCATTGAAGAAGTGGGTACCGAAGCTGACGTCGGGGAGGTAGGAGCCCTTCTTGCGGGCAATTTCCACCAGGATCGAGGTATGGCAGATGTCGGCGTAGGTCACCGGCACCCCGAGCTTTATATCGCCGCGGCTCCCCCAGCGGCCCGGACCCATGAGCAGGAACTTCTTTTTCGGCAGGGCCTTGTTGACCGCCCCCACGGCGCGCGCGACGCGCAGCATCTCCTTGCGTGTCTCGAGGCTCTCGTAGTCGCGCGGATCGATCAACACCACGTACTCGAGGTCCTTCTCCTGACCCATCTGCACGTAACGTTTGGCCGAGAAGATCTTGCTCTCCTCCGGCACGTCCACGGGCACCTCGACCCGCTGCGCCGACGCACCCCGGCTGAGGGCCCGGCACTGAAGCATGAAGAAGGTCTCGCCGTCATGGGCGAACTCCACGTCCACCGGCTCGCCGAGCCCCTCCTCGAGGAGGTCGAGCATGCTCTTGAGCTCGCGCGGGAAGCCCGAGCGCAGCAGGCCGTCGAAGGTGACCACCAGCTCCTCGGGCTCGAGCTGCGCCATCACGCCCACCATGGGTAGGATCTGGCGGTCGCGATAGATCGAGAAAATGCGGTTCATGCTCGGAATCTTGCGCCCGACCCGCTTCATGAACTCGGCCAGGGGCAACGACTCGAACTGACTCTCCCGAAGATCGACCACATCGACATCGTGCTGCGAGTAGCGGTAGACCTCGTCCGGCTGCTGCACCGCGCGCAGGGTGGGCTGCTCGAGCGCCACCAGCACCGGGTAGTCGGTGACCGTGCGGTCGACGGCGCGGGTGCCGAGGCCGAGCACCAGCCGCGCCATGCCGTCGGTGTGGCGGATGCGCGGCGACCACCGCATCTCGCAGCGCGAGAAGGCAACGCCGGCAAAGACCGGGGAGAGCATGCCTCCGGCCTCACGCCCCACCACCTCCTGGATGAGGATGCCCATCTGCTCCTGGAAGTCGATGAGGCCGCGCTCGCGCCGGTACTCGATGGGGTCGGGGTGGAAGATCGAGGCGTAGACCTCGGCGATGGCGTCCTCGAGGGCGGCCAGCCGCATCTCGATAGTGCCCTGGTTGGGAATGAAGAGGCTCTTGTACTTGCCCGAAAAGGCGTGACCGATGCGGTCCTCGAGCAGGCTCGAGGAACGGATCACCAGCGGCACCTCACCGATCTGGTAGAGGAGCTCCTCGAGCCCCTTGTGAATGGTCGGCGGAAAGGACCCGCTCTTGAAGAGGCGCTCGACCAGCGGGTACTCGTCACGCACCTCCTCCGATGTCTTGTACTTGACGTTGATGAGCTCGTCGAGGTCGTTGTGCTCCATGAACTCGAGGATGCCGTTCGACGGCAGGAAGTAGGAGTTCGGGATCTTGTGGTCCGCCTCGAGCCGACCCTCCCGCCGGGCCTTCTGCAGGATCGAGTGGGCCAGAATCAAACCCGCCGCCTTGCCACCGAGACGGCCGTAGCGGCCGTCGGTGGGGAGGATGTGGTCGAGGACCTCGGCGAAATGGCGCACATGGATGAAACGCTTGCCGACCGAGATGAAGTCGAGCTGGTCGGTGAGAAAGCGGCGAACCAACGCGGCGCGGGTGCCCAGAATGTCCTCTGGCGGCGCCACCGCCTCGCCCGGCGCGAAGTCCAGAAACTCGTGGATTTTGTCGCGCAGGACGGACAACGGCGTGTCTGGATCCTCGGCCAGCATCGCGCCCTCCTGGACCAACATCCTTTTTTCGACCAGCAGGATGGTGGCGGTGATCTCCTCCGGTTCGAGGTGACGCTCGGCGTACTCCAGGGCAAGGTCGTAGAGCTCGCGGCGCGACTCCCTGTTGAGCTGCGGTTTGGGGCGGTTGGGGTCGTGGGCCCGTCTCGCGCCGCCGAGCTTGAGGGCCGTGGCGAGCTCGTCCAGCGCCTCGAGATCGACCAGCCCGCGCCGCTGCAGATCCATCAACAGCCGGCGGCACACACGTTCGGCCAGGTCGGGCCGGCGCTGCCGGAGATCGTCGAACTGCTGGCGCCATTCTTCCATGGGGAGAATTGTAGCCGTTATTCGAGATCGGCGAGGTCGTCGACAGGCTTCGGCCGGAGGGCGTCGAGATCGCCCAGGATCCCTTCGACGTCCTCGGTCTCGACACCCATGACATTGTCGCGTCCGCCGACCCTCACCATCGCCCGCCCGCCCTCAGACAAAGGCTCGAAGAACTCGAAGCTCAGAACCTGGCCCTCGGCTTCGTCGTCGTCGGCATTCAGCACCACCTCGGCACGGCCCATCTCGGCGGTCATCGGCGCCATCAGATCGTAGTCGGTGGCCTCGAGATTGGCGAGTTTCCCGAGCCGGTCCTGGACCGCCGAGTAGTTGGCCTCGGCGGCGTCCTGGACAAATCGCCACAGCCCGTCGACCTGCTCGAGCTCGACGGCGTCACCGCCACGGGAGAGGCGCAGACCCTCGGCGTCCCAGGTCTCGAACGGCATCACCTTCTTTGATCGCCACAGCACCGGCGCCTTGGAAAGCCGGGTGCGCACCCTATCCGAGGCCCAGAAAAACTCGCCGTCGCCACGCCGGCAGGCCACCTCAACGCCGCTCTCTCCCTCCCGCGTGCTGCCGAGGTCGAGGCGCAGGGGCTCGCCGCCGTCCGCCCGAATCACGGTGATCTCGTACTCGGGGGCGTCAAGACCGAGGTCGGCCGGGTCCACCGGGTCATCGAGAAACTCTTCGATGCGGAGGGAATCGAGATCGCGCACCAGGTTCCGCAGGTGGTCGCGGCCGGCGAGATCCTCGAGCGGCTCGAGGAGCTGCCAGCGGTCCTTCAACCGCACCGCGCGAATCCTGTCGTCGCCGGCGCCGATGTCGATCGACGCCACCTGATCCTCTGAAATATCCATCACCTCTCGCGAGCGCCAATCATCGACCTCACGCTCGAGGTCGGACACGAACCAGCCCGGAACGACCACGATCTCGTCGGTGCCCGCGATCCTCACGACCCGCTTCGATCCCAGGGGCATCTCGTCGCTGATATCCAATCCGGTCTCGCCGCCCTCCCCGGTGCGGAGCCTGATCTTGATCGGCGGATCGTCGAGGCCGTACACCGCCGGATCGACCTCGTCCGACGACAGCCGCCGGTCGGCCTCGAGGTTGGCGAGCGTCCCCAGAGTCGAGCTCACCGCCGATTCGTCGGCCGCAAAGTCGAGGGGCTCGCGCAGACGCCATGCCTCCCCCACCTTCTCGAGCCGTACCCGTCCCGAGTCGCGCTCGATGACGATGCCGGTCACCTGGTCGCGGTCGAAGTCCTGAAGCACCTTCTCGGCCTCGCTCTCAACCTCGGACGAGGTCGGCCGGTGACGCTCAACCAAAAGGATGTACGCCAGTACCGCGATGACGACAGCCGCGAGAATTGCGAGATTTCTGCCTTTCATCGACTACTCCTCATTCTGAATTAGGAATTAGGAATGAGGAATTAGGAATTCCCATCGCCCCCCATGGTGGTCTCAAAAGCAGGGGTGGGTGGGCGGCATTCCTAATTCCTAATTCCTAACTCCTAATTT
>JAIVTZ010000096.1:0-8709 GCA_049188105.1 Deltaproteobacteria bacterium
GACCGATTAAACTTCCCTGATTTTAAAGTGAGCTTGAAAGCATCTGATGTCTTTATGACTGTACATGCTTACCGAAAACTAGCTGATCAAATTGAACAGCCATTACATTTAGGTATTACTGAAGCGGGTGGTTTGCGTTCTGGTTCAGTTAAATCAGCCATTGGGTTAGGTATGTTGCTGTCGGAAGGCATCGGTGACACCATTCGCGTGTCACTGGCAGGCGACCCGCTTGAGGAAGTGCGCGTGGCGCGCGAGATCCTCAAGTCCCTCAAGCTGGCATCCGGGCCGACAGTCATTGCCTGCCCCACCTGCGGCCGCACCAGCGCCGACGTGGCCGGCCTGGCCGAGCAGGTCCGCGCGGCCAAGATCCTGGCCGAAGAAGAAATCTGTCACCCGATCCTGCTGGGAGACACGAACGCCATCAATGCCCTCCTCGAAGAGCACGAAGTGCCCTCCGATCTGGTCGAGGTGGTTGATCCCCTCGAGGATGGTCACGCCGAAGACTACGCCCAGAAGCTCTTCGAGATGCGGTGGCGGCACGGGGTCACCGAGCTCGGCGCCTGCAAGCTGCTTCGCGATCCGATCTACTTCGGCAACATGATGGTCCACTCCGGGGACGCCGACGGCCTCATCGCCGGGCTCAACCACTCCTACCCCGAGACCATTCGGCCGGCTCTGCAGATCCACAAGACCCTTCCGGGAGTCCACAAGGCGGCTGGGGTCTATCTTCTCCTCTTCGAGGACCGGATGCTGTTCATCGCCGACACCACCGTCAATCAGGATCCGACCGCCGAGGAGCTGGCCGAGATTGCCTTCAACGCCAGCCAGGCGGCGGGACACTATTTCGGAGTCGAGCCGAAGGTGGCCATGCTCTCCTACTCGAACTTCGGCTCGAACATCGATGCCCGCTCGAGCAAGGTCCGCGAGGCCGTCGCCATCGCCGAGCAGCGATGGCCCGACCTCGTTATCGAGGGCGAGATGCAGGCCGATACGGCCGTCGAACCCTGCATCGCCCATGAGGCCTTTCCCCTGTCGCGGATCCAGGGCGACGCCAACATCCTGGTCTGCCCCGACCTCGAGTCAGCCAACATCGCCTATAAGCTGCTGTGGCGGTTGGGCAAGGTCGAAGCCATCGGGCCGATCCTCACCGGCATCAACGCGCCGGTCCACGTTCTCCAGCGCGGCGTCGACGTCAACGACATCGTCAACATGGCCGCTCTCTGCGTAGTGAAAGCGCAACGCTGGAGTTGACCCGCATGTCTCACCGGGTTTCGTAGCGAGGGCTGACCCGCCGCCGGCAGCGGTGCGAGCTCAGGCCTCGTCCGAAGGAGGAGGCCATGAGCCGCTCGCTGGCGGTGGTGCGACACGGCGGCCCGGCCGCCACCCGGGAATGACATGCCCACACCGCGATGTTGTTTATTTTCGTGAATTCCTGAAGACGCCGGGCTTTGGGCCCGCGCCGCTTGGAGGTTTCCCGTGAAGGACACTCTCGTCGCCGTGCTTGCCCGCAAGGGCTCCAAGGTCCACTGCGTGGTCCCGGAGGCCACCGTTCTCGCAGCAGTCCGCAAGATGAACGAGGAACGCATCGGCGCCCTCCTGGTGTGCGACGGCAGCGATGTGCTCGGGATCTTCACCGAACGTGACATCCTCTGTCGGATCGTCGACAGCACCCGCGATCCCGCCACCACCGCGGTGGCCGAGGTCATGACCAACGAACTGGTCGCGGTGCCTCCCGACACCCTGGTCGAAGAGGCCATGGCGGTGATCACCGAGAAACGGTGCCGGCATCTGCCTGTGATCGATGACGGGAACCTGGTCGGGCTCGTTTCGATCGGCGATCTCACCAGCTGGGTGAGCCGCCACCAAGAGGGACACATCAAGGATCTCGTGAACTTCATCACTGGGAAGTACCCGGTGTGATTTAAACCTCGGGCGGTTCTTATTTTTCGCCCGCGCCGCGGCGGCGGGGGCGAAAAATAAGAAATAGAGGAAACCACATCAGGACCTAGTGTGCCCCACCACAATTGGTGTGTAGTATCGAGGGTGCCGAGGCGCCTTCCTGCCTGTACTTCGCGACCGATACATACCTTATGTATGTTGAGGGAGCGAAGTGCAGGCAGGTTGGATGCATCGGCGACCGAATTCCACTCCAATTGTGGCGGGGTACACTAGATCCCTCGCCGGTGTAGACTGGTAGGCACCAAGAAAAAGCGGAGGAGTTGCCATGAGGGGTGTATCGAAATCATTCGTGTTGCTCACACTGATTGTTGCGTTCGTCGCCGTGCCACCACTGGCGGCGCAGGAGGAGGCTACCGGTAACCTCCGTTACTCGATCACGGTCACTCGGTTCGAGAACCGGGCCGGTTGGCACGGGCAATGGAATCTCGGCGATGCCTGGGACACGGTGCTGACCGACATGCTCAACCAGACCGGACGCTTCATCGTCCTCGGCGAGACCGACATGCGCGCGGCGGCGCTCGACGAGCAGGACTTCGCCGCCTCGGGACGGACCGCCGGCGGCAAGAAGGCGCCGGTCACGGGGCAGATGACGCCTGCCCAGCTTTTGGTCAAGGGCGCCATCACCCATGTCCAGGGTGACACCGGCGGCGCCGGGGGCGGCGTCCGGATCAAGGGATTCAAGATCGGCGGCGGTGGCGGCAAGGGCGAGGTGAACGCCACCATCTACATCGTCGACTCCACAACGGGCCAGGTGGTGGCCTCCAAGAGCGTCGTCGGCACTCACAAGAGAAAGGCGCTCAACGTCGGCTACGCCACCGGCAGCTACGGCGCAGCATTCGGTGGGCACACGAACGACAATGTCGGTCTCGCGGTACAGGACGCCTGCGCGAACGCCGTAGCCTTCATGCTCGAGCAATTGCCGAACTTTCAGTGGACGGGCTCGGTGGTTCTGGTCAAGAACGGAAAGATCTATGTCAACCGCGGTACGCGGGAAGGTGTATCGGTCGGCCAACACTTCTCGGTCGGCGAGGTCGAGGTACTGCGCGACCCGGACACCGGCGAGGTGCTGGACGAGAGCATGACCGAGTTCGCCCAGCTGAAGGTCGACCAGGTCAAGGAAAAGCTCTCGATCTGCTCGGTCGTCTCGGGCGACGCATCTGCTGTTTCCAAGGGCATGACCATTCATCAGTACTGACCCGCACTTCTCACTGGGTGTCTACTGCGGACGGCGAATGGCAGCCATCTGTCGTGCTTTTCGCGAATCGTGCTCCTCAGAGTAGTGCGACTACGCCTGCGTCGCCCGATTCGCGAAAAACTCAACATCTGACTACCCTTCGCCGTCCTCGTCACGAAACCCAGTGAGAAGTGCAGGTAGCCCGCACGTCTCACCGGGTGTCTACTGCGAGTCCATCGGCCGCGATTCGAAGTCGCGGCCGGTTTTTGTGATCTGGATCACGTTCGCATTCGTTGTATACTCGCTACTGGAACAAACTGCGAAGCGAGGGCGCTCTAGAAGATGCGACGCGGAGTATTGGTCACAACTTGCATAATGATGGTCGGATTGATTGGTTCGGCCTCAGCGCAGGAGGGTGAGTATCGCGCGGTCGACAGCCCTTTCCAGGACGATTTCGAGTACCAGATCAACACCGACCTGCAACCGATGGTCGAGGTCGACGGCGTCCGCTGGACCCGGTTCGGAATTTACACCAAAGAAGGCCAGGAGATCGCGGCCGACAAGGACATGCCGATCACCGTGGAGCTGGAGTTCGTCAACTCGAATCAGCGAGGGGTCAAGGTCCTGGTGATCGTGCTCCTCGAGAATTCAGGCGGCGGACCGCTCGACCGCATCGAGTGCAAGCCGGTGAGCGCGTCAACCAACCGCCTCAAGAAGTCGGTCCAGAAGTTCAAGCTGCCCGGGAACGTCCTCGAGGCCACGCGCCGGGTCTATCTCTTCATCGAGGTAGATCGCTAGCGCGGGTGATTAGCTACCAGCCCAGAGCCGAGCTAATACCTTCCTACTACCATGCTGCCCGGCGGCTGAGCAGGGCGAGAAACTCCTCGCGCACCATACGATCGGCAAAGCAGCCGCGTAGCGCCGAAGTCGTGGTCAGGGCGCCGGCTTTCTTGACCCCACGCATCTCCACGCACAGGTGGCGCGCCTCGATCACCACCATCACCCCCTGCGGCTCGAGCTTGGACCACAGGAACTCCGCCACCTGCTCGGTCAGCCGCTCTTGCAGCTGCGGGCGCTTGGCGTAGAACTCGAGAACGCGCGGCAGCTTGGAAAGGCCAACGATCGTCGACTGCGGGATGTAAGCGATGTGGGCATGCCCGTAGAAAGGGACAAAATGGTGCGCACACATTGAGTAGAAGGGAATCTCCTTCTCGATCACCATGTGGTCGTAGCCCTCGTCGTTGGGAAAGGTCGTGATCTTCGGCTCGGCGCCCTCGCGGAGGCCATGGAACATTTCGAGATACATCTTGGCGATTCGTTCCGGCGTCTCCACGTAATTTGGATCCTCGAGATCCAGATTGAGCTCGCGCATAACCGCCGCCATGTGCTCGGCAATCGCGGTGATGATGCGCGCCTCCTCCCCGCGGGGGATCGAGTTGTCGCCGTTAGCCGTCGCTGCCGAGGAAATCTCCTCGCGGTGAGAATCGAGGGTCGCCACATCTCTCATTGGGCATGCTCCTTCAGGCACAGACAATCGCATCACAGCGTAGCGTATTCCGACACAGGACGCATGGCGCCCTGTATCTTGCATCTTGTATCTTGCATCCTCCTCCATCTGCTACCATCCGCAACCATGGCGGGCGGCATCCTGATCACCGGCGTCCACGGTCAGCTAGGGCGGGCCCTCGGCACGGCATGCGAGGATCGCGGTCTGGAACACGAGGGCCGCGACATCGACACCCTGGACATCAGCAATTCCTCCGCCGTCGACGACTGGATCCTGGCCGCACAACCGGCGGCGGTCGTCAACTGCGCCGCGTTCACCGCGGTCGACGACTGCGAGTCCAACGAGGGGCTCGCGTTGGCGGTCAACGGCACCGCGGTCGGCTATCTGGCAGCTGCCTGCAACCGGGTTGGAGCACGTCTCATCCAGATCTCGACGGATTACGTTTTCGCGGGCGACGCCGACCGCCCTTACACCGAGGACGATCCGGTGGCGCCGGCCAGCGCCTATGGCCGCACCAAGCTGCGAGGTGAGGAGCACGCATTGGGTGCCGAACAGCACCTGGTGGTGCGCACCGCCTGGCTCTTCGGCCACGGCGGCAGAAACTTCGTCGAGGCCATTCGGGCCCAGATCAAAGGCGGAGCAACCACACTGAAGGTTGTCGCCGACCAGCGAGGATGCCCAACATACTGCGGTGATCTCGCAACCGCCGTCCTCGATCTCGTAGATGCGGACGCGGAGGGAATCGTGCACACCGTCAACGCCGGCGACACCACCTGGCACGGCCTTGCAGTCGCGATCGCAGAACGCCTCGGCGCCGATGTCGAGATTCTGCCCGTCGCAACCGAGGAGTTCCCGCGCCCCGCCCACCGCCCCGCCTACTCGATCCTCGACACGACCCGCGTCGAGACCATCCTCGATCGCCCGATGCCGCGGTGGCAGGACGCACTCGCGCGGTATTTGGAGCATCCATGCGAATCCTGATCACCGGCGTCACCGGCTTTGTCGGCCACTATCTCGCGGAGTACGTCGCTCACGTCGCTCCCGAGGCCGAGGTGTGGGGCCTCGTCTCGGATGCCGAACCGGGCGAGGCTCCACCCACCGTGGTCAAGGTGAGCGGAGACCTCACCGACTTTCCCTCCCTCGTCGCAGCCGTCGAGAATGCGCGGCCGGAGATCGTCTTCCATCTCGCGGCCTCCTCCTCGGTGGCTTCATCATGGGAACGACCAGGCCGCGTGCTCGAGGTGAACGCGGTCGGGACCGTCAATTTTCTCGAGGCATTGCGGGTGATCGAGGAAGCCCCCCGAGTCGTAGTGTCCTCCTCGGCCGAAATCTACGGTTTGGTGCCGGCAGACCAGCAGCCGATCCGCGAGGATGCCGCACTGCGACCCGTATCACCGTACGCCGCGAGCAAAGCCTCCCTCGACCTCATCACCGCCCAGTATCATGACGGATTCGGTCTGCCCACCGTTCGCCTGCGGCTCTTTCCGCACACCGGACCCGGCCGCTCGTTTCAGTTTGTCGCCTCGAGCTTCGCCCACCAGATCGCCCGCATCGAGCGTGGTCTCGATCCACCGCGGTTGGCGGTCGGAAACCTCGACGCTATCCGGGACTTCAGCGATGTCCGGGACGTCGTCCGCGCCTACTGGCTGGCCGCCACCGATGGACGCGCCGGCGAGGCCTACAACGTATGCTCGGGCCGTGGGGTCAGCATCCGCGAAATGCTCGATCTCCTTCTCGCACGGTCGGAGGCCGAGATCGAGGTCGGGGTCGATCCCGCCCGCCTGCGCCCCGCCGACATCCCGATGCTGGTGGGTGACGGCTCACGCTTCACCGAGGTCACCGGATGGCGACCGGAGATTCCGTTCGAGCGGACTCTCGAGGATCTTCTCGAGTGGTGGCGGTCGGAGGTCAGTGATCAGAAGAAAGTAATCGGTGATCAGTGATCAGTGACCAGTCCGCACTCACTCTCCCTGTGTTCGTTCTGATGACTGATCACTGATCACTTGCTCGCCATCGGCGATGGCTTGAGTCGGAGCAACCGCCGTGGCAAAGTCTTACGTAAGGGGGACGATCCCAATGGACATGGACCGGATCAACCGGATCTCACAGTGGGCCTACGACACGAGGGCGATTCTCGGCCGCTTCCACCTCTGGCTGGAGGACGTCGACGTACGGCTGACAGGCGAGGGCGGCACGGAGAGCTGTTCATTCGTGGGGGGATCATTGGAGCGCGCCTTCGTCGCGGCAGCCGCAGTCACTGCCCTCGGCACCCGCCTCTTCGGTCAATGGGGCGAGGGCGCCGATCTCGACATGGCGGGCATCAACCGGGTCAAGAAGGATGCGGACGCGGTTTCCGCCTATGCGTTGTCGGAGGCCCTGTGGTACCTCACGCGCAGCCTCCCCGAAAACCACGCGGTGATGATTTCCCTCGGTGAGGGCCTCATGCCCAAGGCTGGAGAGACCCCGGAGATGGGCTCGAATCCTCTGCTCGGATTTGGTCGGGTTTACGCACGACCCCAGGTGGCGCGATTTCTCGACCACCGCGTGCACCGACTGGTCAACGATCCCGACTACGAGTGGCCGGAGTTCTGGCTCGATCTGCAGACCGCCGGCATCACCGTCTGGGGAGCGGCGGTGGACACCCTCGAGAACACCTCCCGCTTCTCCAAGGGCAGCCCCACCGGGCCCACGACAATCCTCCACCTCTTCGACCAACCGCTCAAGGTGGCCCGCCCCTATGAGGGTTACATGGGCAACCTGGTCCTCCCTCGCGAGGTGGTGGAGCGAGCCGCGGAGAAGTCCGTCCTCATTGACTTCCGCACGCCCCGCGCGCGGGTGATGGAGGCAATCCTCGAGACCTATCCCGACATCGCGCCCGAGCACGTCCACGTGTGGACCCTCGGCGGCGCCTCCCGCGAGCACCGCCTCAGCGGGCTGTGGGCCGAATGGCGTGCGCTCGGCGCCCACCTGGTGGAGGACGGCTGGATCATGCCCCAAACCGGGGTGCCGGTTTATACCGAGTCGGGAACCTACGCTCCGGTTTTCCAAGTCGGCCCATTCACCGACGACGCCGGCGCCCCCCACGTGTTCATCTGCGACGGCTATGCGGCCTCGGCCGAGGCGATGCAGGCGGCAAGCCTCGATCCCATCTTCGACCTCTCGACCTCGATGTGCATCTTTTCATCCGAGTTCAAAGCGCCGATCGAGAACGAGCGCCAGGTGACCACTCTCGATCCCGATAGTGATGACTTTGCAGTCCGTCTCGAAGCCACCCTCGGCGGCGATCTCGCTCCCGATCTGGTCGACGCTTACCGCTCCAGCTTGTGCGCGGCACGCGAGGCGCTGATGCCGCTGGACAGGCGCACCATCACCGCCGACGACTTCTTCCCGTTAAAGGAGTGGCGGGTGCTCGCCCTCGTCGGGTACATGCTGCCCGACCCCTACACGGGCAACCCGGGGGTGGAGAAGATCGCCGACGACCGCTATCGAGTCACGACCTACGCGGCCACCCGCAAGGGCACGCTCGAGGCCACCCTCGAGCTACGGCTGATGGATCCGATGGCCGAGATGCGGATGGTTTTTTCGCCCCTCCTCGACCGCTTCTATGCCGGCCAGGACTACCGGGTGAGAGCGGTCAAGATCTCGGACTCCGGCCGCATCCGCAACGAGCTCCAGACCCTGTGCTCGGAGGCTATCGAGTACCTTCCGGACGACCACATGCTGGTTCACTTCAATCGGATCGACGATGCCGTCCTGCCGCCCGACAAAAAGGAGCTCATCCGCGAGGTCCTCGAGTGGTACAAGGCCAACCACCCGATCTGGTTCAAGTGGCTCGAAATGGAGTGAGGAATTAGGAATTTCGGATTTCGGATTTCGGATTTCGGATTTTCCACTCGGCCCCCCACAGTAGATTGACGCCTTCGCGTTCCACGGGAAGCGCCGTTGGAAACGGTTCGCGTGCGGCGGAGGTGCCACTTTTGACATTGTTTGAGCCTCCTCGCTTCGAGTCGGCAAGGAACTCTGGGCAAACAATGTCAAGGGTGGCTCCTCTCGGGAAGCGCCTCGAAAA
>JAIVTZ010000097.1:0-8631 GCA_049188105.1 Deltaproteobacteria bacterium
ACCGCGATGATGTTGTTCGAGTACTCGGCCCATAGATCGAAGAGCCACACCGCACCGGTCGCGTGGCTCTCCTCGGGCAGCGGCAGCCAGGTGACCACCAATACCAGCGCCACGCCATAGACCACATCGGTCAAGACGGCCAGCCGTTCGAGCTGGCTGCGGGCGGTGCCTACGTGACTCGAATCACTCATCGTTCCCTCCTTCTCCACCGTCCCGGCTCGGGAAGACGGCTCGCGCCCCATGCACGAAGAGCGCCCGCAGCTTGTCCCAGAACTCGCCGCCGAGGACGAAGAAGCTGGCGACGAAGACCAGATCGCCGCCGACATGCCACCACATGGGGTGGGTGTCGAAACCGGGCAGGAAATGGTGCAGGTACGGTCCGAACCACCCCAGCAGTATCGGAGCCGCGAACATCGCCAGCCCCACGCGGTAGCGGCCCCGACTCACCTGCTCCGGCGGTCCGTACTTCTTGAGGAACCGTCCAAATTGGCTCTTGAGCCGGGCGAAACCCTCCTTGCCCATCACCGCCGCCGCCACCACCATCATGATCTCGGGCACGCCCACCGCGAGCGCGCCGGCAATCGCCGTCTTCCACGCGGTCGGCAGGTCGGACGAGGTCACCAGCGGAATCGCCAGCGGCGCTGCAAAGCCGAGCACGAAGATCGTGACACCGACCGGAAACCGCCAGCCGGCTCTCACGGCCACAGTCGATCCCCCGCGAGCGCCTCACAGAAGAAGTTCGTGGTCGGTGGACGGAGGACGCGGGAATACATGGTTTTGCTCATAGTGTCGTCATAAAACCACGCAAAATGACGACAGTGATGTCAAAGCGGTCATTGCAAACACCCGTTCGGAGAAAATCGTGGGGACCAGAATCCAGAATCAAGCATCCAATGTCGGCCGGCAAAACCGGCCTATCTGCGTTCATCTGCGTAATCTGCGGTTCCTCCGTCATCGCGACACCAAACCGATCTTTCGGTTCCCGAGAGACTGCACCGGACGGTTGTTGTGGTGCAGATGCGAGACCATTTCGGTTTGTCGCCACACTATCTCCCCGGTGTTTTTGGCAGCCGGAACGGGAACGTCACCCCGACCCGCGCGACCCAATCGGGTGCGCCATCAGGCTTGATGACGTTCGCGTAGACCTGAAGAGAGACGTTCATGTGCGTCGGAGTGAAATCGAAGCTCCTGCCGATGCCACCACCCAGCGGAACCAGCCACTTCTGTCCCGAGGCGGCGTTCCAATTTGCCGTAATAATGGGACCGGAGATGACGAACCATTTGGTCCCCAACGTTCGTCGGATCAGCCCTCGCATCAGAAGCTGATTGGTGTTTGCCCGATCTGAATCGCCGGCGAAAGACCATCGATTGGTGGCCAACAATCCGAACTGCCAGGCTCCGGCCTGGTAGCCGAGGCGCAGCGCGGGCCCCGCCTGCCACTTGCCGCTGCCCAGAAGATCATCGGTCGCGGTGGGAATGCCGACGGCCGCACCGACACCCCACATCAGACCCTTGGACGATGTTCGGGTATAGAGCACGGCATCCGTGAGATCCCCGAGGCCGAAGACGTTGGGACCGGGAACCGGTTCCGGGTTGCCGGGCTGGCCGGGCACTCCACCTGGCGCATCCGCGATCGTCACCATCGCGACGTTGACCAGCTTCCAATCCTCGCGGACGATCAGGGAGTTGACGGGTATTAACCGTCCGATGATGGCGTCACCGTTAGCGGCTCCGGAGTCAAAGTCGACCTCGAACGGCAGCACCCAGACGCGCCCGGCGTCATCCTGGGAATGGGCTGTGGAGACGTACGACCCGATGACTGCCGCCACAAGGAAGATCTGTGAGGCTCTCGTCACAGCGGACACGATCTTCTTTCGGAGGTCAATCGGCTGGTGGGTCTTCCTCAATTTACCTGACAAAGAACCCATGCATCACCTTTAGAAGTTGAACTCGACAAGAAACCGCAAGTCCCACACAGTCCCGGCGGTCGGGCGCACGGCGTTGTAGTAGAGCGCCGCGCCGAGGTTCATCAGCGTCTCGCCGAGCTGGAAGTGGCGCTGCGCACCACCGCCGACGGGGAGATACACCTTTTCGCCGGATGCCTTGTTCCAGTAAACCTGGATCCCATACGGGACGTACATCAGGTCCCAGTTGTCGCTGACGGAGTAGTACAGAAACGGCTTGATCATCAGCATGCTGACCTCTTTGCGGTCATTGTCGCCAGCAAAGGACCATATCTGAAGCGCGATCGCACCGGCAAAAAGGCGGCCGCTCTCATACTCGTAGTCGAAGCTCGGGCCCACCGACCACTTCCCGCTCCCCAGGGTGTCGTCGGAGGCGGTCGGGAATTGGGCCGCCATTCCGAGTGAAAAGTGGTGTTTGCCGTGGTGTGCGCCCTTCTTCGAGATCCAAAACGCGGTGAGCAGATCGTTGATGCCGTTGCCGGCCTCGACACCGGGAAAGGGATTGCCCGGCGGCTGCCCCGGCACGCCGCGGTCATAACTCGCGATCTCGAAATACGAAATGTTCTTCACTTCATACGAGCCGACTCCGAAGTAGCTCTCGAATTCCAGCCCGAGCGTGTCGGAATCGTCCCATTCGTCTCGCAGAAAGCTCCGGAACAGCCAGCTCGCCTGCCGACCAAGACGCAGACCCGAGTGCGGCTCCACCTCGTGGCTTTCAGTCTCTCCCATCTCGTGGGCAGTTTCACTCGGTGGCTGCTGTTGCGCACGGGCCGGTGCGGGCAAAATCGCACAGACTACAATCGCGAGGATCGCGACAAGGGCTCGTTGCATCTCTCGGTCCTCCGTTTCGTTGATGTGCCCGAGAGCCTCCGTAATTCCGGGCGACGTTTGAGCATCAAACCCCGGGGACCTCGCGGCCCCCGGGATCGGGTTATTTATCGGTCGCCCTACTTGGGCTGACCCTGCTGCAGCTCCTCCATGACCCGGTCAAGCGAGAAGCTGCCCGGCTTCTGGCGCGGCGGGAACTCCTGGAAGGTCTTGAGGAAATTCCCCACGTATGCCTGCGCAGGTACCAGTATGAACAGATGATCGAAGCCCCACTGATCGTAGAGCATGGACTCGTGGGACGCGCGCTCAAAAGGATCCATGCGCAGGTTCTGAATCATCGGCAGCCGCAGCGCTACGAAAGGCTGCGACCAGACATCGGCGCCGTGGGCGTTCTGGACGGTGAAGTTGAGCTTCCAGTCGTTGAACCGTAATGCCGACAGCGAGCCGTCGTCAGTGAAATAGAACATCTCCTTGCGCGGGCCGTTCTTCTCCTGGCCCGTGAGATAGGGCAGGAAGTTGTAACCGTCGAGGTGGACCTTGTAGTTCTTGCCGCCCAGGCTCGTCCCGGCCAGCAGCTCCTCCTTGATGTTCGGATTGCCGACGGCGGCTACCAGAGTTGGAAGCCAGTCCTGCTGCGAAATGATCTCGTTGGATATCTGGCCCGGGGCGATTTTGCCCGGCCAGCGCACCATCATGGGCACCCGGAAGCCACCCTCCCAGGTTGTGTTCTTCTCGCCCTTGAAGGGCATGGTGCCGCCGTCGGGCCATGTCATGGCTTCGGCGCCATTGTCGGTCGAGTAGATCACGATGGTGTTGTCCGCAATGCCCAGCTCGTCGAGCTTGGCGAGCAGCTGTCCGACGTGACCGTCGTGCTCGACCATGCCATCCGCGTAGATGCCCTGACCTGTTACATTTTTGGATTCCGGCTTCAAGTGCGTCCAGATGTGCATGCGGGTGGTATTGAACCAGACGAAAAATGGTTTGTCGGCGGAGTGTGCATTGTCGATGAAGCCAAGCGCCCCGGACAAGAACTCCGTGTCCACGGTTTCCATGCGCTTTATTGTCAGAGGGCCGGTATCCTCGATCCTCCCGTCGGCGTACGAGTGCATCACGCCGCGGGGTCCAAACTTCTCTTTGAACGCGGGATCCTTCGGGTAGTCCGGGTGCTCAGGCTCCTGCTCGGCGTTCAAGTGGTAGAGGTTGCCGAAGAACTCGTCGAAGCCGTGATTCGTGGGAAGGTGCTCGTCGAGGTCGCCGAGGTGGTTTTTGCCGAACTGGCCGGTCGCATAGCCCATGCCCTTGAGGACCGTGGCGATGGTCGGGTCCTTATCGCTCATCCCCTCCTTGGCGCCCGGCAGACCGACCTTCAAGAGGCCCGTGCGATACGGGCTCTGGCCGGTGATGAAGGAGGCCCGGCCCGCGGTGCAGCTGTTCTCGCCGTAGGCATCCGTGAACATCATTCCTTCGTCGGCAATTCGGTCAATGTTGGGCGTTTTGTAGCTCATCATGCCCATGTTGTAGGCTGAAACGTTCGACCAGCCGATGTCATCCCCCCAGATAATCAGGATGTTGGGTTTGTCCTGGGCCATAGCGGTGCCCGCCAGGGCCACAGCCATCACGGCAAGGACGGCGATTCTCATTACATTCGATCTCATGTCTATCTCCTTTCGATTTTCGATACTCGATACTCGATGCTCGAAGCTCGATGGTTGCCTCCGTGTGATGAGGCCAGCGTGGATCGAGGATCGAGAGACTAGCATCGAACTCCCTACATCGGAAACGCGTACGAAAGATTAATCCGGAACGCGTCCTCGAGAGCGCTGCCGGCCCAGTCCTTGTAGACAACCGTCGTCAGGTACTCGCCGTAGAGATTCCACGCCTCATGATTCAACTCTCCTTTGTGGACAGCACGTCTAAGTCATTTCTGCCCGTTCTCTTCGGCTCCCGATCGTACACGAGGCACCTCAGCTTTCATCTATCTATTGGCCGGGTTCGATCCGGTCGGTGAGAACAGCTCCCATGACTGACGTCGAGTCCTGGAGCTCGACGATCCGCGCCGCATCGAGTGCGCCGAGCACCTTGACGGCGCCGAGGAGGGTGCGAAAGCTCACCGAGCCCAGATGATTTTCGAGCTGCTGGGACGATCGCCACCACTGCAACCACAAGAAGTGGTTGGATCTGGTGAGATCTTCGAATACCCGGCACTCGGCGCCGGCGGCATCGCTGAGCTGTTCGCTACAGAGGTTCTGCAGCGTCTGCAACAGCTCCGTCCGGTGCCCGGCGTCGGACCGCACACTCAACTCGAGACCGATCATCGGCTGGCCCTTTCATTCATGATTCAGACACCATCTGTCTTCACGAATCGTGCCAGGCTACTGCCGACCCGGTAGAAACCGAGGAAGTCGTTTGAAAACCGTCATTTGGTCCGAGAAATTCAGCATGCCACCGGAAATGCAGAAACACCATATGTGGTGATTTCACGAATATTGGTGACGAATATTGGTGACAACCTGAGGATTCGACGGTCATGGCGCCGTTTTCCTGTCCACCTGAACCTGTATTTTTCGGAGCATTCTTGGCTAGTTCTCGTCCGGAAACGGCGCTTTTTGGCAATCTCGGCGTCAGGCGGCGGATTTCCTTGTGCGGCGTACATGGGTACGCCTCCGCGCAAATCCTTACCTTCCTTGACCTTGCACAAAAATCGCTCGTTTCCGCATCGAGAACTGCGCAGCCCCCATCCGGAGTTTCCGGATGGGAACTGGCTAGGGCGTCGAGGCGCCGTACCCATTCGCGGTCGCCACACCGTCTCGGTTCGAGCGAATGTGGCGAAAACGTCTCGCGCCGCGCTACTCTTGTGCCATGGACCGCGACGAAGTCATCGATGTGCTTCGAGCGTTTGAGGAGCAGGGACTCGAGTACGTTCTGATTGGTGCTGCCGCGATGGGGTTCCACGGGATTGTGCGGGCGACTGAGGACCTCGATTTCTTTATTCGCGCCACTGCGGAGAATGTGGAGAGACTCAAGCGCGCCTTCCGGCAGGTTTACTGTGATGACCCCAACATCGATCAGATCTCCGCGGACGACCTCCTGGGCGAGTATCCCGCCCTTCGATACTATCCTCCGAGCGGAGATCTCTACTTCGACGTGATGACTCGACTCGGTGAGGCCGCCGCATTCGATACCGTCCAGTCGATGATCATGGAGGTTGACGGGATTCGAGTATCGGTTGCAACACCGGATGAGCTCTACCGGCTCAAGAAGGACACCGTTCGGCCGCTGGATCGCGCGGACGCCGAGAGACTGAAACAGCACTTCGACCTGGAGGATGAGTAGATTGGCTGTCGAAAAGTACCGCTCCGGGGAAGAGATGAACGCCGCACCAGTGAAGGTCTCGCGTGGCGAGGGGTTCGAGCGGTTTCTTCGACACTGTGCAAGATACTGGGCCCTCGCACCTCGGGTATATCCACGTGGCGTGGTGAAGTTTCGGTCGGTGGACGAGGCCCAAGAGGCACGGGCCAAGATAGCCAAGGAAAACGCCCGCAGGATGCGCGGCGGCGCGTCAACCGGGTAACACGAAGTGATCGATTCGCGGAATTCCACCTGATCAAGCGTTGTCCGCATATCTGTTGGTGACATCCTCAGGAATCGACGGTAACGGCGCCCGTCTTCCGCCCCACCTTGATCCCGAGCTTTTTCATCCGGTAGCGCAGGGTGTTGGCGTGGAGACCGAGGATCTCGGCCGCACCGCCGGCGCCCGAAATCTGGCCCCGGGTGGTCTCGAGGACCTGGACGATGTAGCGGCGTTCGACCTCGTCGAGGGTCAGACCCGAGATTTCGGGCACGGTGTCGCGAGACGCCGCCTTTCCATTCGGATCGCTCTTCAGTGGTTCGGCCAGATGCAGCACGCTTCCTGTCGTGGTCAGGACCGCCCTCTCGATCACGTTCTGCAGCTCACGAATATTGCCGGGCCAGTCATAGGTCTGGAGGCGTCGCATGACCTCGGCCGGGATCTCGTCGATGCGCAGGCCGCGGCGTTGCGCAAAGTGCCGTACGAAGTGCTGCACCAACACCGGGATGTCGTCCCGCCGGTCGCACAGCGGCGGCACGGTGATCGGGTAGACCGCCACCCGGTAGAAGAGGTCCTCGCGGAAGCGGCCCGCCTCCATCTCAGCCGTGAGGTCGCGATTGGTGGCCGCGATCAGCCGCACGTCGACGGCGATGGTGTCGGTGCCGCCGACCCGCTCGATCTCCCCTTCCTGCAGCACCCGCAAGAGCTTCGGCTGGAGCTCGAGCGGCAGCTCGCCGATCTCGTCGAGGAAGAGGGTGCCGCCATGGGCGAGCTCGAAACGACCGCGCCGCTGACGCTCGGCGCCGGTGAAGGCGCCCCGCTCGTGACCGAAGAGCTCGCTCTCGATCAAATTGGGCGGCAGCGCCGCGCAGTTGACAACCACAAAGGGCCCGTTCGACCGCGTGCTTTCGGAGTGGATGGTGCGCGCAATGAGCTCCTTGCCGACCCCGGTCTCGCCGAGGATCAACACCGAGGTGTCGCCCGACGCCACCTGCCGCACCTTGTGGAGGACGTAGAGCAGGGCGTCCGAGCCGCCGACAATGTTCTCGAACCCGTGCTCGGCGCGGATCTCCTCGCGCAGGTAGACGTTCTCCTCCTCGAGACGATTCTTGAGGAGCTCGAGCTCGGCGACCGTGCGCTCGAGGTTTGCGCTGGTCCGCCGGAGATCCTTCTCGGATTCGCGGCGCTCGGTGACGTCCGCACCCACGCTGAGGAGACCCTCGACCTCCCCGTCGGCATCCCGCAGCACAACGCTGCGCCATCGCACGAATCTCTTCTCACCCTCGCGAGTGATCAGGAGTCGTTCGTTTTCCTGTTTGGGATCGCCCAGCAGCCCCTGGTCGACCGCTGCCTGTACTTCGTGGCGCTGGTCTTCGGGCACGAACTCGAGGTAAGTCCGACCCACCATCTCCGCCGCCGAGTAGCCGGAGATCTGCTCGGCGAACGGGTTCATCGAGGTGATTCGCCCCTCCCGATCCATAACCACAACGAGGAGCTGGACGCTGTCCAGGAGCTGGTGCCACCGACGTTCGTTGGCAATCACCTCGCGCGACAGGCGGGAGGCGCGGATGAGGTCTTCCGACAGGTCCCAGCTCATGCCGGCGATGATCACCAGGAACGCGAAGGTATGCAGACTCGGCAGCGGCAGCCACCCGAGATCGACCGGAATGATCATGAGCAGGCTGAGCCCATACACGACCAGGCTGCCGCCGACAAATCGCGCCGTGCGTCTATCCCCGCGCCGAACCAACCGCACCGTGGTGTCTATGAGGATCACCAGGAACCCGATCATCACCGCGTCGCCCACCAGCCTCAGCGCGCTGGCATCACCGATTGCCCGGGCGAAGGGCTCGCCCCACGGCAGGATGCCCTGGCGGAGCACCACCGGCCCGCTGAAGGCGATGCCGACCGCAAAGTCGAGGACCACGGTCAGCGCCGCGAGCACGGTGACCGTCCACAGCAGCCAGCGGCGAACCAGCCCGGTGCGCAGAGCGATATACCACGACAGCGCGACAATCGTGGTGGCGATAAAGAGCGCGGTCCACGGCATCCAGGCCAGAAACTCCGCGGCCGAGGAGGCCGAGTACAGGTGTCGTTCGGTGACCGCATCGCCGGCCACCGCGAACGCTGCAATCGCGAACAGGAACTGCAGCCTGCGGTCTTCCACCCGCAACGCCAGCACGAGGTGTTGCAGACCCACCACCAGACAGATGGCGGCCGTGGCCACGTAGGCGACGGAAAGCGGCGTCATCGGATCGGGGCTCCAGATTG
>JAIVTZ010000098.1:0-8610 GCA_049188105.1 Deltaproteobacteria bacterium
CGTTCTCGCCGACCGCGACCTGCCCTCGGTCACCCTCGTGACCTGCTACCCGTTCTACTTTGTCGGCAGCGCGCCGCGGCGGTTCATCGTCCGCGCGTCCCTCAGCGAACGGACGCCGCCCGGCCCAGCCGAGGAAGCCGCCCACCACAACCCAGAACTTTCCGGAATAGAAAAGCAAACAGTGTCGTTGAACCCTGCAATATCAACCGGCCCCAGAAGGGGCACCTTTAAAAGGAGGATGTGATGAGAGGTTTGAAAGTGTTGCTGATGGTTGCGGTGGTGGTGGCGCTCGTGGCGCCTGCGGGCCTTGCGAACGCGCAGCAGAGCAATTGGGTGAAGATCGATTGCGGAAAGGTCGTCAAGGTCATGGGCAACACCGTGGTCGTCCGTCTTGACAGCAACAACAAGACCAAGGTGTTCAAGAACGTGTCGCCCGCTATCCATTTCACCGTCAATGGTAAAGAAAAGACAGTCTACGATCTCAGAGAAGGCATGAGCATTTGCGGTTACCGGGAGGAAGCTGCTCCGGAGCCCGTCACGGTCTACATCCAGGAGCACGAGGTTGCCGCCGTGATCGACACGCCGGACAAGCATGATGCGCCTCCGGCGCCGAAACCGGTCTACAAGCCGGCCCCGGCCCCGGCCCCGGTCGTGCTGCCCCACACCGCGAGCTCGCTGCCGCTGGCAGGTCTCGCCGGTCTGATGCTGCTCGGCATCTCGCTCGGCATTGCGGTTCTCCGCCGCTTCTAAGCGGAAACCGATCCAAACACGACGCCGCCTCCTTCGGGGGGCGGCTTTTTTGGGTAAAGAGGTTAGGGGTTAGGCCGGACCTGCCATCACCCCTCACTCCTCACTCCTAACCTCCTCACCCTTAACCCGCGAACAACAGCCACCAGCCGAGACCGAAGACTGCAATATCGGCGAGCACGTGGCTGATCCAGCCGGGCCAGATCGAGCGGTAACGATGATAGAGCACGGCCCACACGATGCCGCCGAGGAAAACCCCGGCCGATGCAAGAGCGGTGAAGGCGGGTTCGAGGTACTGGTTCAGAGCGATCACGTGGTGGATGGTGAAGACGGCCGCCGAGGCGATGACCGCCACCGGCGACGGCAGAAGGACCTCGCACTGGCGGAGCACGAACCAGCGGTAGACGTACTCCTCGATCAGCGAGTTGACCAGCGTCCAGGCCGCGGCGCCCGCGAGGTAGGCGGCTGGGGAGGCCAGATCCATCTCCCGTGCCGCCGCGCGGAGCGGCGCGAGATCCATGTGTTGGACGTCGGCCAGCCAGGCGCCGAGGACGATGGAAGCGGCCAGGACAACGCCACTCAGAACGCCGGCCAAATTTCCCCCCCGAAGAGGGGGCGACCAGCTCGGTTTTCCCTTTTCGACCAGCAGGTACCAGGCGGCGGGAAAGATCAGCAGCCACAGCTTGGCGACGAGGAACACTCCGTGCCCGACAGGGCCCGGCGACGCCACCATCGCCGCAAAGACGCCGAGGCTCGGTGCCGGCGCTAACAGAAGCAAGCCAACAAGAGCTCGCCGACGTTCTAAGGTCCTATCGTTCAAACCTTCCGACGTCACTCGTGGCCGACCTCCTCCCGGCTAAGGACGAGGGTAGGGGGTTGGGGAGATGCCTCCGGAACGACCTCGTCGGCGAAGATGACCGTTACCGAGCGGAAGCGGTCGGAGCGCCAGTGGTCCTCTATCAGCAGCCACGAGCGGACGAACTCGGCGACCTCGCGGCGGCAGCGTTCACGTACGAGCCCGAGGTGCGTGGGGTCGGCGGCCCGCTCGGACAGCGCCGCGGTGATGCCGCGCTCGAGCTCCTCCATTTGCTCATCCTCGTTGAATCGCAGCCACCCGCTCGAGCTGTACTTCTCCATCCCGCCGGTGTCGATCGCCGGTGGCAGGGTGGGTCGGATGCGCGGTGCGTACACCACGCAGGTCTGGCCTTCGACCTCGAGCCGCCAAGGCTCGTCGAGACGCAGGTGGTAGCGGAAAGTCACCGGGACGCGGATCTCGGTCACCGTGGTTCCGAGCGACACCAGGTCCCAGCCGACGCGCAGCTCGTCAGTTCTTCTCAGGATCTCCTCCGCCTCGAAGGCAGCGAGCTCGAGCCGCGCACCACCATCGGAAACGAAGCTCGGGATGGCGGAGATGAAGGTGTTGGTGATCGTGCCGGTGCGGAAGGCCGCCGCAATGTCGACGGCGCCGCGACCGAGCTCGCGCACAGCCTCGGTGGCCGCCCGGCCGCCTTCGCGAGCCGTCCGCGCCATTTCGTGGATCGCAAGATAGCCGGCGAGGCCGAGAGCCAGCACCACCGCCGGCCAGCGCAGGAGACGCGCGATCTCGAGCCAAGCGGGTCGTCGCTCGGGGCTCTTCGTGGTCGTGTCGGGTCTCTCGTCGTCGGTCATGGTGTCGTTCGTTCGGGGACGTCGGTCGGCGGCCAGTAGACCTGGGAGCCGAGCCCGCTGAGCACCTCGGAGTCATACCGGCCGGAGACCCAGTTGTGACGCAGACCGAGTATACGACCGAGCATCGGCAGAGAGTGACTCGTCAGCTTGACCGTAGAGGGTGAGCTTCCCTGGAGACGGACCGGAATCCTGCGGATCGGCAGGTTGTGCTTGAGGGCGATGTAGAGAAGCTCCACATCGCCCGAAAAGCCACTGTGGGTGAGCAACGGGAAAAGGGCCTCCGCCACGTCGGAGCGAAAGCCCTTGAGTCCGCACTGGCTGTCGAAGAGACCCCCCGTGACCAACATGCGCACAAAAAAGCTGAAGACGCGGCTGCTGAACTGGCGTACCACGTCAGCCCGGGTGAGTGAACAGGACTCCGGCAGCGTGCGGTCGCCGACGACGACATGAAAGCCTCTATTCGTGACGAGATCGACGATATAGGGCACGGCATCGAGACCGTACGGGAGGTCGGCGTCGGTGAAGATCCGGCAGGCGCCGCTTGCCTCGGCCATGCCCACCTTCAGGGCGCCGAACTTGCCGTGATTAGAAGGCAGCGCGATCAGACGTACCCGCTCGTTGGTCAGCGGGCGCACCTCGGCCGCCGTGTCGTCGGAGGAACCGTCGTCAACCACCACGATCTCGAAATTTGGACAGCTCCGGGCGAGGAACTCACGGCTCGAGGCCACAGTCTCGGCGATGAAAGCGGCGCCGTTGCACACTGGGATCACCAGCGAGACGTCGGTGGTCGGAAGCGATGCCATGGACAGCACGCTACCGTTTTCGAACTGTCGCCGCAAGTGGTGCAACCCTTTTGAGTGTCGAGGCATCTCATCAATGTGGACGAAAAAACACCCCAAAGGAGATTGAGTATGAAAAAACTGAGGTTGGCCGCGGTCGCGTCGTGTGTCCTGTTGCTGGCGGCTGGATGGGCGGCCGGGTTCGAGGGATACGAGGAGACCATCGACAAGAAATTCCCGCTCTCTGCGGGCGGTACGGTGTCCCTGGAGAACGTCAACGGCGACGTGACGATCGAGGTTTGGGAGAACTCCGAGGTGTGGGTGCAGGCGGTGAAAAGTGCCAGCTCACCGGAGCTTCTCGATGGTCTCAAGGTCGAAATCGACGCCAGCTCGTCGGCTGTGAGAATCGACACCAAATATCCGTCGATGTGCCGCTCGGAGCACGAGGCAAGAGAGCACAAGAAGCGGGAACGCGGGAGCTTCACCAAGGTTGAGTACACCCTGACCATCCCCCGCACCGCTGTCGTCGACGATGTGGACCTAGTCAACGGCAACTTGATGATCATCGGCGTCGAGGGTGGTGTGGAAGCGGAGACTGTCAACGGGAACATCGTTGTCCGCGAAGGTGCGGGTGAGGCATCGCTCTCGACGGTCAACGGCGACATCGAGCTCCACGCCGATCGTCTCGGCTATGGTGAGACCATCGACCTGGAATCCGTCAATGGCGCACTCGACCTCTACCTGGCCGCCTCGGCCGGAGCCGAGATTCGTGCCGAGTCACTCAACGGAACGTTGCGCAACGATTTTGGGATCGAGGTCCGCAAGGGCAAGTATGTCGGATCGGATCTCAAGGGGAGCATTGGTGGCGGTGGCGCGAGTGTGAACTTGGAGACCGTCAACGGATCCATCACCGTGCACAGCTTCTGACCGACGGATCCATCCGAAGACGGGGGCCCCGCTGCCGCGCAGCGGGGCTTTTGGTCGGTATTTCAATCGGCGGACGGCGCATTCGTCTTGACCCGGTCTCGTGTCGGAGTACAATGAGCCAACGTGAAGAAAGAGGACGGACATTCGGCCACCAGGCGCTTTCGCTCCGCATCCGCGTACGAGAGCCTGGTCGGTTTTTCGCGCGCCGTGCGCCGGGGATCCCGCATCTCGGTCTCTCTAACGGCGCCCATCGACAGCGACGGTGAGACGGTCGAGGGTGACGCGTACGTGCAGGCCGTACGGTGCTTCGACATCATTCTCGAGGCCGTGGAGGCGCTCGACGGGACCCGTGAAGACGTGGTGCGAACGAGGATGTACATCTCCGATGCCTCGAACTGGGACGCGGTCAGTCGCGCCCACGGCGAGTTCTTTCGTGACATCTATCCGGCGTCGACGTTGGTCATCGTGAGGGAGCATCTCGATCCCCGCTGGCAGGTCGAGATCGAGGCCGAGGCCGAGGTGCTCACCTGAGTCCGGCGATAGCTGATCCCGAGTCGGCGCCCGATTCTGCGACAGCCATCCCGCCGATCTTGTCCAGTGTGCGGACATGTTTTTTGGCGTGATATACTCCATCCATCACGGTGGATGACTCCCTTCTGGCCTCACATGACAGCCACGCCGGACCCCGAGGCGGATGGGTAGCGTGACGAAATGTGGCCACGAGCGCACCCGGGCGACCCGCGCATGGGAGTCTCATGAACAACCTCCCGCGCCTTCTCCTCATCGACGAGGACCCGAACGATCAGAGACTTGCTTCGCTGGTGCTGAAGGGCGAGCTCGGGAGATTGGAGATGGAAGCGGTTGGGACGGCGGCCGAGTTCTCGGGCGCCCTCGCCGCGGGCCGATTTGGTCTCGTGATCACCGAAGCACGGTTCTCGTGGGGCGACGGGTTGGAAGTCATCCGGTTGGTACGCGAGGTGCGGCCCAATTGTCCGGTGATTCTCTTCACGAACGAGACCGGACAGGAGCTCTGGAGCGAGACCTTGCGTCTCGCCGTCGACGGCTACGTCGGCAAAAACTCCGACGGTTTCGTGCGTCTTCCGGCCGTCGTGCGAGCCGTTTTCTTTCGCACCCGACGCAAGGCGGTGGCGAGCTCTCGCGACGCACCCTACCGGCGTCTGGTGGAGACACTGCCGGTGGGGGTGTTCGTGGCCACTCTCGAGGGAGAGATCCTCGAGGCCAACCCCGCCCTCGCATCCATGCTCGGGCTCTTCGATCCCGAGGAGGTGGCGTGGTCGACCTTCCCCGACCTCATGGTCGACTCCTCGGCCGCCGACACCTGGCGGACCCGGATGGCGTCGACCCGATACGTGGGCAACCTCGACGTCCAGCTGCGTCGGGCCGACGACGACCTGATGTGGGCGCGGGTCTCATCGTGGGTGGTGGAGGATGCCGGGTCGGGGATGCGGCACATTCAGGGAACGGTGGAGGACACCAGCGATTTTCACGCGGCGCAGGAGGAGCTGTCGGTTCGATCCGAGGCCCTCACCACCTCCAACGAAGAGCTCGAGCAGTTCGCCTACGTCGTGTCTCACGACCTCCAGCAACCGTTGAGCGTGGTTTCGAGCTACCTCGAGCTCCTCGGCGACAGCGTTCGCCCACGGCTCGAAGGCGAGGAGGAGACATACCTCGACCGGGCTGCGGCAGCCGCTGTGAAAGTGCAGGAGATGGTCGACGCAGTGCTCGGCTACGCTCGGATCGACACCTGCGGAGGAGAGTTTCTGCAGGTCGACCTCAACGAGGTATTGGAAGGTGTCAGGGACGCACTGTGGAAGGAGATTACCTGCGCCAAGACCGAGATCACCAGCGACGTATTGCCGATCGTAATGGCCGACAAGGCGCAGATGGAGCAGCTGCTGGGCAATCTGATCTCGAACGCGCTCAAGTTCTCCGGCAAGGGCCCCGTACAGGTCCACCTGGCGGCGGAGGAACGGGAAACGGAGTGGCTGGTTTCGGTTCGCGACGGGGGCATCGGGATCGACCCGGAGGCCGCCGACCGCATCTTCGTCATGTTCCAGCGGCTGCACACGGAGAAGGAGTACCCGGGAACCGGGATAGGCCTCGCGATCTGCAAACGAATCGTCGATCGCCACGGCGGTCGCATCTGGGTGGAATCGCAGCCGGAGCGCGGGGCGACGTTTTACTTTACAATTCCGAGGAGGCCGGCTGCCGCCGAGGGGTAGTCGGCGTGACAGGAGGGGTGCATGGCGGTTGAACTGGGTCGCACGGAGCTTCGGCGACAAGAGCTGGTGCGGGTGCTCTTGGTCGAGGACTGCCCCGACCACGCTGCTCTGATCTGCGCCAAGCTCAAGAAGGCGACGCGCCTCCGGACCGAGATCACACACGTCGACCGGCTGTCGAACGGTCTCCAGTTGATTGCCGACGGCGGCTTCGATGTGGTTCTGCTCGACTTCTCGTTGCCCGATGGATTCGGCATCGACACCTTCCGGCGTGTCCACGAGGCTGCTCCCAGGTTACCGATCATCGTCCTCACCAGCCTCGATGACAACGAACTGGCCGTACAGGCAGTGCGTGAAGGCGCACAGGATTATCTGATCAAACGCGAGGCGGACACCCGCCTGCTGGTCCGTTCAATTCTCTATGCCATCGAACGTCAGAGTGGGGAGGACGCTCTCCGTGACTCGGAGGAGCGTTACGCGCTGGCGGTGCGCGGTGCCAACGACGGCCTCTGGGACTGGGATCTCGAGGCCGACGTCGTCTTTTTTTCGCCACGATGGAAGTCGATGCTCGGGTTCGGAGTCGAGGAGGTCGGAGACAGCCCGCGCGAGTGGATCGACCGCATCCATCCCGACGATCGGCCGCCGTTTCGCCGCCACCTCAACGCCCACCTTGCGGGTGCCTCCGAGCAGCTCGAGTTCGAGCATCGGATGCGCAACGCCGCCGGCGAGTACCTGTGGGTGCTGGCGCGAGGGGTTGCGGTGCGCGACGAAAACGGCAAGCCGTACCGCATGGCCGGCTCGCAGACCGACATCACGGCGCGCAAGCGGGCCGAGCACCAGCTCCAGCACGACGCCCTGCACGACGGGCTGACCGGGCTCGCGAACCGGGTGCTCTTCATCGATCGTCTATCGTGCGCCCTGGCGGACCTGCAGAGGCGCGCTGCACCCCACTTCTCGGTCCTCTTCTTCGACCTCGACCGTTTCAAGAACGTCAACGACAGCCTTGGCCACGCTATTGGTGACAAGCTCCTTCTCGGCATCGCGCGCCGCCTCGAACACTTCCTGCGTCCGGGGGACACAGTCGCTCGGCTTGGCGGCGACGAGTTCGCCATCCTCATCCACAGGGTGGAGGACGCCAGCGGCGCGATCCACGTCGCCGACCGCGTCCAGGAAATTCTCAGCATGAATTTCTCGATCGATGGCCATGACGTGATGGTCACGGCGTCGATCGGCATCGCCCACAGCTCCACCGGTTACACCAATCCGGAGGAGATCCTGCGCGATGCCGATATCGCCATGTACCGCGCCAAGGCGGGGGGCAAGGCGCGGTACGAGATCTTCGATCGCGAAATGCATCAGAGTGCGGTCGCGTTGCTCAAGCTCGAGACCGAGCTTCGCCGTAGCGTTCACCGCGGTGACTTCATCATGAACTACCAGCCGATCGTGTCGCTCACCAACGGGGGAGGCATCGTCGGTTTCGAGGGGCTGGTGCGGTGGCAGCATCCCGAACGCGGCATCGTGACGCCGACTAATTTCATCGCCATCGCCGAGGAGACCGGGCTCATCGTACCCCTCGGATGGTGGGTGGTGCGCGAGTCCTGCAAACAGACGCGTCTCTGGCAGGAGCAGTTCCCCTCCGAACCGCCGCTGTGGATCAGCGTCAACATGTCGGGCAAGCTCTTCATGAAGTCCGAAATGGTTGATCAACTTCTGGGCATCCTCGAAGAAACGGGTCTCGAGCCGAAACACCTCCGGATCGAGGTCACCGAAAACGTGATCATGGACCACGCCGATCTCGCGATTCGCAATCTGATGGAGCTCCGAGCCCTGGGTGTCCAGCTCTCGATCGACGACTTCGGAACTGGCTACTCGTCGCTCAGCTACCTCCAGCGTTTCCACTACGACGAGCTCAAGATCGACCGTTCCTTCGTCTCCCAGCTCGGCTCGCCGGGGGAATCGCGGGCCATCGTCGAGACCATTCTCAACCTCGCCAACAGCCTCGGCATCGGCGTCGTGGCCGAAGGCATCGAGACCGCCGATCAGGTTGATCGTCTGCGCAAAATGCAGTGCCCGCACGGCCAGGGCTACTGGTTCTCGCGCCCGCTGACGGTCCCGGCGGCGGAAGAGCTCATCGCGTCAGCACCCACCTGGTAGCGCGCCCTTCGGGCGCGCTAAATTCTCAATTTTGAATTCTCAATTCTCAATTCCCGACCACCCGTCCTCAAATTCGGCGCGGTATGTGTGTCATT
>JAIVTZ010000099.1:0-8599 GCA_049188105.1 Deltaproteobacteria bacterium
CAGGCTGTAGCGACCGGGCGCCTCCCGCATTGCGAAGGTCGGCACCACCGGCGCGCCCGTCTTGCGCGCCACCCGGGCCAGGATCGGGTGGGTCCAGGCCGGGTGGCCGAAGAAGGGGACTTCGACACCCTGGTCCTCACGCACCCTTTGGTCGATGAGGATGCCCACCCCGCCGCCCTTTTTGAACTGGGTCAGCATCTCGCGGAGGATGTTGTGTTTCCCGAAGACGTGGTTGCCGTAGAGCTTGCGCAGACGGTCGAGCTCGAGCTCGAGGAGGGGGTTGTCGAGCGGCCGGTTGACCACCGACAGGCCGGCTTCGACCTTGAGGCCGGTAACCAGTGCCGCGACCTCCCAGGAGCCGATGTGGGCGGTCAGGAAGAATACGCCCCGGCCGTACGACAGGGCGCGCTCGACGTGTTCCCACCCGGTCACATCGACCGATGCCAGAAGCTCCTCCGGGCGCAGCCGTTGGATGCGGATCGCGTCGAGGGCGGAGCGACCGAAGTGGCGGGTCACCGCGCGCGCGAGCTGACGCCGCTCGGCGTCGGTCTTTTCGGGGAAGGCGAGGGCGAGGTTGAAGTCGATGATCTCGCGCCGCCGGCCGCCGATCAGGGAGAAGATATTGCCGAGAACGTCACCGACCGTCGCCAGGGCGCCGGGCGACAGCAGCCCGCTCAGACCTCGCGCAACCCGAAAAGCCGAGAACTCGACGTGATTTCGCAGTGCCGACCGGTTCTTGCTCACGACACCACCCCCGGCAACAGTCGCCACAAGCCCCGCCAGCTCCCTTCGATAGGCTCCATCTCCGCCTCCACCACCCAGATTTCAGCGCCCGTCGGCAGCTTGACTGCATCCTTTGCCGTCGTCACGGGAACCGCATCGGCGGCCTGGGCCGCGGCCTCGACCTCGCACAGGTCCTCGTCACTGTAGTCATGGTGATCTGGGAACCAGCGGCTGCCGACAACCTCCGCACCGACCTCCACGAGGCCGGCCGCGAAGTTTTCGGGCCGCCCGACGCCGGCGAAGGCGAAGATCTTCCGCCCGGCGAGGCACTCAGGGCCTCGAATTTCGCCGTCGGGAAGGCGCACCCGGGTCGGTCGGAGACGCGCTACGAAGACCTGCAGCGTCGGGGCGATCGAGTCGATGACCGCCTCGATCTCCGCCACCACCGGCCGCCAGTCGGCAGGCACCTTGGTGATGAGCACGGCATCGGCGCGTTCGAGCGTCCTCCGCGGCTCCCGTAGGCGACCCAGAGGCGGCAGACGATTGCCCCCCCAGGGATCGCCGGCATCCACCACGACGATGTCGAGATCACGCTCGAGGCGAAGGTGCTGAAAGCCGTCGTCGAGCACCACCACGTCGGCGCCGAGGCGCAGCGCCTCCAGCCCCCCGCGTTCGCGATCGGAGTCCACCACCACCGGCACCCCCGGAAGGCGACGCGCCATTTCCAGCGGCTCGTCCCCGACCTCGTCGACACCCTGCCGCGGCTCGGGGCCTTTCACCACGACCTGGTTGTCGTCGCGACGCTTGTAGCCCCGAGTCAAAACCGCCGGCCGTCGTCCCATGCGCACCAGGTCGCGCACCAGGGCGATCACGGTCGGCGTCTTGCCGGTGCCGCCGAAGGTCAGATTGCCGACCGAGATCACCGGCGCGTCGAGGCGTGCCCGACGAAGCCAGCCGCGGCTGAAAGCCACCCGACGCGCGGCCACGGCGCCGCGGTAGACCGGGGCGAGGGGCAGCAGGAGGTAGCGCCAGGCCACGGGCCTCAGACCTCGCCGATGAGCTCGAGGAGGGCGGTGACCGTACGGCCGGTGGCGCCGCGGTTGGTCTCCACCACCTCACGTCCGGCGGCGCCCGCCGCCCGCGCGAACTTGTCATCATCGAGCCACACCGCTGCCGCCACCCTGAGCTCCACGACATCGGCCACCAATCGAGCCCCTCCGGCCGCGGTCATCTCGTCGTAGACCTCGAGGAAGTTGTGGACGTGCGGGCCGCTGAGGACCGGTACTCCCCACGCCGCCGCCTCGAGCGGGTTGTGGCCGCCGGTCGGCGCCAACGAGCCGCCGATGAACGCCACCTGGGCCAGCCGGTAGGCCCGGGACAGCTCACCGATCGTGTCGAGGAGAAAAACGTCCGCCCCGGGCGGTATCGCTTCGCCGCCGCTGCGGCGCGAAAAGACCAATCCCCGCTCGCCGAGGATGCGGGCGACGGCGTCAAAACGTTCGGGGTGACGGGGTGCGAGGATCAGAAACGGCGCCGCGCCGTCGGCGCCCAGTTTGGCCACCGCGTCGAGCACCTGTGCCTCCTCCCCTTCCATGGTGGAGCCGGCAACCACGATCGGCCGGCCTCCGGCCGCGGCTCGCACCGCCTCCGCCCACTCCAGGGGCCGCTCGTCGGGCTCGAGGTCGTACTTGACGTTGCCGCTGACCGAGATCCGATCTACGGGCACACCGAGGCCGGCGAAACGCTCGCCGTCGGCTTCGGTGCGCGCGAGCACCAACGCGAGAGGCGCGAGCAGGGACCGCAGCCGTGACGCCACCCGGAGGTAGCCGGCGAAAGAGCCTTCCGACAGGCGGGCGTTGACCACCGCCACCGGTATCCCACGCCGGCCCGACTGGTAGAGCATCTCCGGCCAAAGCTCGGTCTCCACCAACACCAGCAGACGCGGCCGCGCAGCTTTGAGCACCCGCCGCACCGGGCCCGCCAGGTCGAGGGGGCACGGGAAGACCGGCACCTCCTTGCCAAAGCTCCGGCGCGCGAGGTCGAGACCGGTGGCGGTGGTGGCTGTGACGAAGAGCGGCAGCTCGGGCGATTCCCGCCGCAGCTCGGTAATCAGCCGCCGCGCCAGCTCCACCTCGCCCACCGACACCGCCTGGATCCAAATCCCGTCCTGCGGCAGCTCCGGCAAATTGAACCCCATCCGGTCGCGGAGGCGCGGGCGACTCTTGCCCGTAAACAGCTGGCGAATCTTGAGGACGGGAATGACGAACGGCAAAACCACCGCCGCCAACACCCGGTAGACCCACAGACTCACGCTCGCCATGCCGCCCAGGATAAACCTTTTACCGTGGGCTCGGCGACTTCCACACCCAATCGACCACTTCGACCGGGTCCGGCGGGGTCAAGCGAGAGTGGCGTACTCGACCTCGCCGTCGGGCACCAGGAAGGTGCCGGCCTTGCCCTCGAGGGCCTGCTTGAGGCTGTCCTCATCGGTGATCAGGACCTCCTTGCCGGTCGCTTCGACGAAGTCGATGGAGGACTGGACCTTTGGCCCCATCGAGCCCGGCGGAAACTGGTTCGAGGCCATCATCTCTCGCGCCTTGGCCAGCGGCATCCGCCGCAGCCACCTCTGGTTGGGGCGACCGAAGCTCTCGGCCACCATCGGCACCTGGGTCAACATGATGAACAGATCCGCCTCGAGCTCGCAGGCCAGGATCGAGGCCACGTAGTCCTTGTCGATCACCGCCTCGACGCCGCGGTAGTAACCGCCGACATCTCGGTAGACGGGAATGCCACCGCCGCCACCGGCGATCAGCACCGCCCCGTTCTCGACCAGCCGTTTGAGCAGCTTGCTACCGAGAATCTCCTGTGGCATCGGCGACGGCACGACCTTGCGCCAGCCGCGGCCGGCGTCCTCGACCATCTGCCACCCGTGCTCCTGCATCAATAAATTGGCGCGGTAGGAGGTGAAGTAGGGACCGACCGGTTTCGTGGGGTTCTCGAAGGCGGGGTCCTCGCGGTCGATCACGACCTCGGTGAGCACCGCCGCGATTTCCTTTTCGAGCTGCTCTTCGTTGAAGCGGTTGCGCAGCTGGTTGGCGAGCATGTAGCCCATCGAGCCCTGGGTCTGGGCGACCGCCACATCCAGCGACTGTGGCGGGATCTTGGTGATCGCCTCCTCGACCTGGATCATGATGTTGCCGACCTGCGGGCCGTTGCCGTGGACGATGACGAGCTCGTAGCCGCGGTGGATGATCTCCACCAGCCAACGGGTCGCCTTCCAGCTGAGGGTGAACTGCTCCTCCTGGGTGCCATGATCCTGCGGCCTGAGCAGCGCGTTGCCGCCGAAAGCGATGACCGCGACCTGCTGCTGCTTGCCATCGAGCTCGATTCGATTCTTGCCTGCCATGATCGCCTCCGCCCCGAAGTACGGGAAACACCCATTCTGCGACCGGTTGATGCCGGAGTCAACAATCGACAACCCTTTCATTCGAAGGTATCCACCCCCACCACAGAGGCACAGAGACACAGAGAAGACACAGAGCCACCCATCGCAAACACGAAGACACTAAGACACGAAGGCATCACAGAGGCCACCCACCCATCCGGTTCTTAACGCTGAGGCGCAGAGACGCAGAGAACCGGTAGGGAGGGGCACACCTCCTTTCTAAATAGGAGAGAGGCGAGGCGGAACCTATGCGCCGCAGGCGCGTCGGCCGGTGGGGAGCCTGGCTGCGACGAACGCTTGCGTTCGGAGCAGTCGGGCTTCCTACCGGCGGGCGGCGATCGTTCGATCGCCGGCTGTTCCGCCGTCAATTCTCGGCACCGCCCATCACATCAGCGACAAACCCTTCGTGTCTTCGTGTCTTTGTGTCTCTGTGGTTTTTCAGACCGGCTGTAGCACGACGACGCGTTCGCAGCCGCCGGCGTCGCGCACCCGACGGGCGACGGCGAGGCCGGCGCCAGCGGCGACGGTTGTTACCGCATCCGCCTGATTCTCTCCGATCTCCAGGACCGCGCCGCCGCAGACCCGGAGCAGACGCGGCAGATCGGCGAGGAGAGCGCGTACCAGGTCGAGGCCATCGGCGCCGCCGTCGAGAGCGGTCGACGGGTCGTGGTGGACCTCCTTCGGAAGCCTCCCGAGATCCACCGACGGAATGTAGGGCAAATTGGCGACCACCAGATCCCACGGGGGCGCCGCGGCCGACGCGAGATCACCGAGGAAGAGCTCTACCTCGACACCGTGGCGCTCGATGTTGCGCCGCGCCACCGACAGGGCCAGGTGGGAGCGGTCGACCGCGAATACACGCCACCGCGGACGCTCGGCGGCAAGACTCACCGCTATGCAGCCCGAACCGGTGCCCACGTCGAGGACCCGGGCGGTCGCAGACAACGGCAGCTCGAGTGCGGTCTCCACCAGGAGCTCGGTTTCGGGCCGCGGCACCAAAACCTCCGGCGTCACCAGGAACTCGCGTCCCCAGAAGGGACAGGATCCGGTCAGATGGTGGGCGGGCTCGCCGGCCGCCCTACGCCGGATCCAGCCGCGGTACCGCTCCTCGACCTCGGCCGGCACCTCGTACTCGGGATGAAGCCGCAGGGTGATCTCCTCCACACCCCAAGCAGCAGCCAGCAGCCAGCTCGCCTCCCGTCGCGGTTCCGGTATGCCCTCCCGCGTCGGCAGCTCCGCGGCACCCACCCGAAGCGCTTCCTCTGTCGTCACGCCGACACCCTAAGCAACGGCATCGCGCTCTGGCGATTGCGTTGTGAGAATCGGATGGTTGCGGCAGGAGGCTGAGTGAAAATCCGAAATCCGAAATCCGAAATCCGAAATCTGTGACTCAACCAAGCTCTTCCTTGAGTCGTTCGGCCTGGAACTCTGTGATCAGGGGATCCAGAAGCAGATCGAGGTGGCCCTCCAAGATCTCCGATAGCCGATGCACGGTGAGGCCGATGCGGTGGTCGGTGACTCGGCCCTGGGGAAAGTTGTAGGTGCGGATCTTCTCCGAGCGATCGCCGGAGCCGATCTTCGAGCGCCGGTCGGCGGCACGCTCCGCGTCGCGCTCCCGCTCCTCGATCTCCTTCAGGCGCGCCTTGAGGACCCGCAGCGCCTTGGCCTTGTTTTGGATCTGTGACTTCTCGTCCTGGCAGGAAACCACCAGACCGCTCGGCAGGTGGGTGATCCGTACCGCCGAGTACGTGGTGTTGACGCTCTGGCCACCCGGACCCGACGAGCAGAAACGGTCGACACGGAGGTCCTTCTCGTCGACTGAGACCTCGACCGCCTCGGCCTCCGGCATGACCGCCACCGTCGCCGCCGAGGTGTGGATCCGACCCGAGGCCTCGGTCGCCGGTACCCGCTGCACCCGGTGGACGCCGGACTCGTACTTCAGCCGCGAGTAGGCGCCCTTACCCTCGATCACCACCACCGCTTCCTTGATGCCGCCGAGACCGGTGTCCGAGGAATCGGTCAGCGACAGCTTCCACCGCCTCGCCTCGGCGTAGCGCCCGTACATCCGCAAGAGCTCGCCGGCGAAGAGGGCCGCCTCGTCGCCGCCGGTGCCGGCACGGATCTCGAGGATCACGTTGCGGCGGTCGTTGGGGTCGACGGGGAGCAACAGCAGCTTGAGGTGCTGCTCGATCTTCTCCCGGCGTTCGTTCAGCTCCTCGATCTCGATCTCCGCCATCTGTCGCATCTCATCGTCATCGGCCTCGGCGATGATCTCGCGCGCGCCCTCGAGCTCGTCGGTGATCGTCGAGTATTCCCGGTAGGCGGTCACCACCGGCGCGAGCTCGGCCAGCTTCTGGGCGATCTCGCGCGACCGGTTGGGATCGACGGCAATCTCGGGGACTGCCTGCTGCGCCACCAGTTCCTGGTGCCTTTTCGCAATTTCCTGCAGTCGTTCAAGCATCGTTCCCGTCCCCGACGAAATCGTACGTCATTCAATCACCCAAACGAAAACCCGCGCGGACTGATCGTCCCGCGCGGGTTGATAAGCCGCCCGATGGCGGCCGGGATGAGCTACTTGGGGGTGGCAGTCTTGCCGTAGCGACGCTCGAACTTCTCGACCATGCCCGCGGTGTCCACCAGCTTCTGCTTGCCGGTGTAGAACGGGTGACAGGCGTTGCAGATCTCGAGCCGCATCTCGGCCTTGGTCGACCGGGTCTTGAAGGTGTTGCCGCACGCGCAACGAACCTCGACCTCGTGATACTCGGGATGGATTCCTTCTTTCATCTCACACCTCCACTCGGCCCAGTCGGACCAAGGACGCAGGATTCTACACCCAAGCCACCAATGACGCAAGCTCCGCAAACCGAGGGATTACGATTTCGGATTGCGGATTGCGGATTTCCGCCCACCCACCCCGGACATGTCATACCGCGGAAGGGCGGTACAAAAAAATCCGAAATCCGAAATCCGAAATCCGAAATTGTGATGTCAATCGACGCGCCACACCGTATCAATCACGGTGCCGTCCACCCATTTGACCACCGCCACCGGCTGATCCGAGCGCTTGGGGGTGGACGGCACCCCGCACAGCCTGTCGAGCTCTGCCTTGAGGTCCTCGATCGGCCGGATCGGCAGATCGGAGCCGGCAACCGCATCCAGCAGGTCCTGCCTGAGCGGGTTGACGGCGATGCCGCGTTCGGTGACCACGACATCGATCAGCTCGCCGGGCCCGCACAGGGTCGTGACCTCATCGACGATGACCGGGATGCGGTCGCGGAAGGAGGGCACCAGGAGCATCGCACAGCGGGCGGTGAGACAGTTCTGCCAGCCGCCGAGGCCATGCAGCAGACGGCCGTCGGAGTGGGTGACGACGTTGCCGTTGAAGGAGAGGTCGACCTCGGTGGCGCCGAGCACCGCGACATCGACCATCGAGGCAAAGTTGCCCTTGCCGTGGAAGTTGTAGGAGGTGAAGGGCGAGGTGTCCTGGTGACGCGGGTCCGATGCCATCGAACGGACCCCATCGAGGTCGAAGGTTTGCCCGTCCAAGATGTACTCGATGAGACCCTCGTCGAGCATCTCGACCATGTGCTGGGTCGAGCCGCCGCGGGCGAAGCGGGCCGTCACGTCGTGTGCGCGCATCAGCTCCGCCAGATAGATTGCAAAGGCGAGGGTCGTACCGCCGGCCCCGGCCTGGAAGGAAAAGCCGTCACGCATGATCCCCGCATCGGCGCAGAATCGCGCCGCGAGCTCGGCAATCCGCCGCCGGTCGGGGCTCTGGGTCAGACGGGTGGTCCCGGAGACGATCTTCGACGGATCGCCGATCGAGGAGACCTCGACCACCGCATCGACGTTGTTGCCCTGGATCTGCCACGGCAGGCAGGGAAAGGGCGTCAAGTTGTCGGTCACCACGATCACCTTCTCGGCGTAGATCGAATCGGCGAGCGCAAACCCGAGCAGCCCGCAGGCCGCGGGGCCGGAGAGACCGTTGGCGTTTCCGAAGACATCGGCGGCCGGCGCGGCAATCACCGCCACGTCAATGTGGACCTCGCCGTCCTGAATCGCCTGCCAGCGCCCGCCGTGGGAGCGCAGCACGCCGAGACCGCGCATCTTGCCCGCCGAACAGTAGGCGCCGAGGGGCCCGTTCATCGACCCTTCGATGTGGTGGATGACGCCGGAATCGAGATGCCCAATCTGGTTTGCGTGAACCGGAAAGGAGGCTGACGGGAACCACATGAGATCCCTCAACCCCATCTCGGCCGCGGTGTCGAAGGTCGCGTTGGCGACCGTGTCGCCGTTGCGCAGGTGGTGGTGGGTGGAAACCACCATGCCATCCGTAAGACCGACGCTTTCGAACGCTTCGCGCAGGCTCCCGGCCCGCTTGTCGCCGTCGGCCGGGTAGTCGATGCATGACGCGATCCGCGGCGCCAAGCG
>JAIVTZ010000100.1:0-8581 GCA_049188105.1 Deltaproteobacteria bacterium
CTACCTCGATTTCGAAGCGCAGCTCGCGCTCCCCTGCCGTACCGGGCTCGATCTCGACGTTGAAAATCCCAGGGCGGATCGCGGTCGTGGCGTTGAACCGCTCCTCGACACCGGCGGCGCCCCTGAAAACAATGGTGACCGAGCCCTCTGTCGCCGGTCTGAATCCATCGAGCAGCGTCACGTGCACATGCGCGCCCGCAGTCTTGCCGGCTACCAGCGCGTCTATCTCCGGGAAGAGCTCGAAGTGCTGACCCCAGGCGGTCACGGCCCACGACTCGGCCTCAGTCGCGCCGTGGGCGTGAACGTCCAGGTCATGAACGTCGCCGTGCTCTGCATCATGGTTTGCGCCGCAGGCCGCCAAGGCGGTGGCAGCGATAATCGTCAATACGAGTCGCATCTTCATGAGCTTCCTCCTGGAAAAATGGACCGCCCCAGCGCCGCCTCGAGCTCGCGCTCGGCGGCCAACGCGCGTGCCAGCGTCTCGACCCGTGCCATCTGCACATCGATCGTCGCCCGCAGGGCATCGAGCACGTCTGTGAGGCTCGCCTCACCGGCCGCGAAGGCCGCAAATACCGCCTCGACCACGCCGCCTTCAATGGCGCTGGAACCACCGCGCACTACCGCCTCGAAGAGTTCAGAGTACGAGGCCAGGGCGGCCTCCGCTTGCTGTAAAGCCAGACGCCGTGAAACCTCCACCTCGGATCGGGCCCTGTCTGCCTCCGCAACGGCGACCTGGCGCTTCCCCTGGTTGCGGTCGAATAGCGGAAGCGGCCATACAACCCCGAACACCGGGCCATCGAAGGACTGCCTTCCGTCACGGATCTCGATCCAGCCCGCGCTGATCACCGGCGGCTCGAGCACTCGCCGTTCGAGACTGAGTCGCGACTCGGCCGCGGCCACGCGGTGGACCAGCGCCAGGATGTCGGGTCGATCCTCGATTTCGGCCGTCGCAGGGGGCGTGGGCAGCAGAGGACGAGCCGGTCCGACGTCGCTGGTCACCAGAACGCTCCAGGAGGCCGTGGCTGCACGCCACGCCAGAGCCTCGGCGCGGGAGGCAGCGACCTCTCGCTCCACGACCTCCACCTCGAGCTTGAGGCGCCGTGCCTCGACCCCCGCTGCCTCGCCCTCCTCGGCCCGGGCTTCCAGCCAGCCGGCAAGCCGGCGCGTCCGTTCGAGATGGGCCCGGAGGAGCGCCTCGCGCTCGACTGCGACATACCAGGAGGCAAACAGCGACCGCAGCTCGAGACGGATGGCGAGCCGGGTGGCGCCGAGCTCGGTTCTGGACGCGGCGACCTCCGCATCGGCCGCCGCCATGCGGTGCTTGCGACCGTCAAAGGGCAGGCGCCAGCCGAGCCGCCAGGTGTCCTGTCGCGGCGCCACGTCCGGGTTTTCCCTCTCCCAGGTGATCACCGGGTTGTTGATGACACCCATCTGGCGCCGGACGCCCGAGGCGGCGGCGATATCGGCCTCGGCGACCGCAATGCCCGGATGGCTCGGCAGGGCGTCGTCGAGAAACTGCTGTTCGGTCAATATCTGGGCGTGTACCGGCATGCAACCGACCGCTGCCAGCAGCAATGCCAACGCCCATGAGACACCGCTCATGGTGTGCTCCTTTCGGCGTGTTGTGTGGGGACAGAGATGCGAGGAGGAGCCGCCCCCAGCTCGCATATTTCACCAGCTTTCGTCGCGAGGCCGGCGAGGTACTGTGCCCAGCGGGGTTTTCGACCCGAGGGGCGCGGAGCGCGTACTTGACGGTACGTCGAGCACCCCGAGGCGAGAAAACACCGTTGGGTGCGGTGCATCGCCGGCCGCAGCAGGAAGCTGTTGAGATATGCGGGCTAGGTCAGGAGCACGCAGTGCATCAGGTAGGACGGTGGGCCATGAATCCGCGTCCCCGACAGAGAGGCGGCCACAGCCCGAAGAGGGCTCGCTTCAGAACCCTGGAGAAGGGGGGCCCGAGACGCCATGACCTGCGGGTGAGGAGCCGCGGAACTCCTCGAGGCATTCAGCGGTGCGCTGAGCTCGTGATCGTGAACCGGCGAGCCCTCGTGGGCATGGCCGTGGAGCGCCGCTTCCAGGGCGTCATGGTGGTCATGGGGCTCGGCATGGTGGACATGCTCATGAAGAGCGATGGCGAGGACCGACACGCCGCTCACCGCCCACAACAGTAAGCAGACCACAGCGACGGCGACGATATCTCGTCTCATGATCGCGGAGTATCTCACAGAAGGCGCGCCTCGACAAGCCGGCCACGTCGTTGAGCTCGTCGTAGCCCGTACTTCTCACCGGGTTTTTGACGAGGAGTGAAAAGGTCACCCCAGCCCATCGAGCACCTTCCGCATCTTCTCCTCGACCTGCTCGGCGATCGGAGCAACCTCGGGGTTGTCGACCAGCGAGAAACCGGCGGTGGGCTTGAAGCCGGCAACGATGACGCCGCCGCCGTCGCGGTCCATCACCACCACGTTGCAGGGCAGGAGAACGCCGAGCAGGGGCTCGCCGCTCAGGGCCTGGTGCGCGAGCTCGGGGTTGCAGGCGCCAAGGATCACGTAGCGTTTGAAGTCCAGGTCGAGCTTCTTCTTGAATGTCGCCTTGACGTCGATCTCGGTGAGGACGCCGAAGCCCTCCTCGGCGAGCAGCTCGGTCGTGCGCTCGACCGCCACGTCGTAGTCCATCTCGGGCAGCTCTTTGACCAATGCGTATCGGATTTCCATCTCATGCCTCCGTTGTCGGGGTAGGCGGCGGGCTCGATCCACCGCGCGCCCCTGATTCTAACCGAACGTCAAAAGGCAAAGCGGAAGCCCGCCAGGTACGAGCTGTCGTTGGTCGTGTTGTTGACGTCGGTGACATAGCTCAGGATCGCTCCGGCGATCGAGGTCACGCTGGCGCGAATAATGAGGCCGTCCTGGTCACCGCCCGTGACCCGCTTGAGAATATCGTTAATCTGAGTCATCCCGTAGGGTTCCAGATTGACCGTGAACGAAGTGTTGTTACCCGGGGCCGGCTCGCCGTCTGCGGTGAAGATCTCCACAAGCACCGCAACCGGGACCGCAGACACGTTGACCAGCCCGTAGTTAGCGCGGAAGTCCGCGTCCTTGTTCACCATCACACGCTGGGTGCCGGCCTGGCCGGTGCCCGGGATCGAGGCCGAGGTGATTGGCCGGCCGGGAAGCGACAGACCATAGCTGCCGCCCTCTTGGCCGGGAGTCCAGGTGCGGCTGGTCACGGTGACCAGGCCATCGGCGAGGTAATGGAGGCTTCCAGAGCCCTCAGTGCCGAAAACAGAGGCCACGACATCGGGCAAAAAGACCACCGACTCGTTGAGGGGCACGACGACGCTCTCACCGTCCGTGTTGTCCTGGCCGGGCGGGTTGAGCCAGAGGTGGATCACCGTCGCCCCCTGCTGGTAGATCCACACGTCGGTTGTCCAGAAGGCGTCGAACTTGCCCTCGACGTGGGCCACCGCCGGAACGTAGCCCTCGAGGTGGCCTCCTGAGTTCGCCAGAGCAGGCGCCGCCGTGCCCACGAGCAGGGCCGCCAACAAAAAAACTGGAATGAGCTTTCGCATCACTTACCTCCCGCCGCCCATGCTTTTGGACGAGCTGAGATCCTTGGTCCAGAGCGTATTGCCGCTGCGGTCGAGCGCGACGATCGTGGTCGATGCGGTCATGCCGACGCCGGACGACTGGCCCTGGTTCATCGAGCCCATCCCGACCCCGTGGTCACCGTCAATGTCCATGAGGGACAGGTAGATCTGTGTTCCGTCGGGGGTGAACTGGACCATCGAGCCCATGTCGCCGGTGAAGCTCGTGCGCCAGCGCTCGGCTCCGGTCGCCAGATCGAGACCCACCACGACCACACTGTCGTTGTCCTCGCCGTCCTTGGTACCGAAGGCCTTCATGCCGCCGCCCATTCCGCCGCCCATTCCGCCACCGGGGTTGCCCCCATCGCCCGTCCCGCCGTCACCCAGAAACCAGTCGTTTACGAGCACCACCACCACCAGGTCGCCGTCGGTGGTCGGCATCATCGGCCAGCCGTCGGTGAAGCTCACGCGCCAGCGCTCATTGCCGTTCGCGTCGATGTTGACCAGGTCGCGGTCGACGGTGCCGGACGAGCTCGAGCCGTCCATCATCCCCGACATGTCCATGTTCGTGACCAGAAGGCTGCTGTCGTCGGCGACGATCATCATTCCCGCACCGGCCATCATGCCGCCGCCGCCCATACCGCCGCCTCCCATGCCGCCACCGTGGGCGAAGGCAAAGGTCGCTGCGGTCATACTCAGCGCCAGAATCATCAGGTTCCTTCTCATCTCGTACCTCCCAGAGGTTGATTTCGTTCCACGTTGATAAAACCTACGATGAACGATTCTTGCCGGCGATCTGCACCAATCTCTTGAGCTCTTAACACTTCCGTCTATGCGATCGGTCCGGCAGAAGCGATTCTTATCTGTACCACTTTTTAATCATATGCTTATCTTCTCGAATCGTCAATAATAACCGCGACCAAAGCCGGCCATAGTGATGGGCACGTCCCCGCGAGTGGTTATGGTTGCTCACGCGGCCTCCGTCACGCCATCTCGACCGCAGCTTCGGTTTGGGCGGCCTCTCCTCCATCAGGGAAGAGCGGGCCCTTCTTCAGCTTGAGCGAGCGCCAGATGAAGTAGATCGAGGGGTAGACGATGAGCTCGCCGATAAACGATGTCACCACGCCGCCGACCATCGGCGCGGCGATGCGGCGCATGACGTCGGCGCCGGTGCCGGTCGCCCACAAGATCGGAAGGAGCGCGAAGAACGTCGTAGCGACGGTCATCATCTTGGGACGGATGCGCTTGACCGCGCCGTGGTCCACCGCGTCGGCCAGATCGGCCCAGGTGGCCATCTTCCCCTTGCTCTTCCATCTCTCGTGCGCGATGTCGAGGTAGAGCAGCATCACCACCCCGGTCTCGGCGTCGAGACCGGCGAGCGCGATCAGCCCGACCCACACCGCGATCGACCAGTTGTAGCCGAGGAAGTAGAGCAGCCAGATGGCGCCCACGGCCGAGAACGGCACCGCCAGCAGCACGATCGCGGTCTTGATCAGCGACTTGGTGTTGATGTAGAGGATGAGGAAGACCAGGAAGAGGGTGATCGGTACGATCAGCAGCAACCGCGCCTTGGCGCGCTGCATGTACTCGTACTGGCCCGACCAGAAGATCGTGTAGCCCGCCGGCAGGTCGATCTCGTCCGCGACCACCTTCTTCGCCCGCTTGACCCAGGTGCCGACGTCGATCCCGCGCAGGTCCACGTAGACCCAGGCATTGGGACGGGCGTTCTCGGACTTGATCGCCGGCGGCCCCTGGTGGATGCGGATGGTGGCGAGCTGGGCCAACGGGATCTGGGCGCCGGTCGGCGTCGCGACCAGGGTATCGGCCAGCGCCTCGACGTTGTCCCGCAGCTCGCGCGGGTAGCGGATGTTGATCGGGTATCGCTCGAGGCCCTCCACCGTCCAGCTCACATTCATCCCGCCGATAGCCGACACGATGACGTCCTGTACGTCCCCCACCGTGAGGCCGAAGCGCGCCGCCGCTTCGCGGTCGATGTCGAAGTCAAGGTAATTGCCGCCCATCGCCCTCTCGGCATAGGCCGACAGCGTTCCCTCGAGCGGTTTGACCACCGCCTCGACCTCCTTGCCGATCCGTTCGAGCTCGGCAAGATCCGGTCCGCCGATCTTGATGCCGACTGGAGTCTTGATCCCGGTCGACAGCATGTCGATGCGGGTCTTGATCGGCATCGTCCAGGCGTTGGTCAGGCCCGGGAACTGGATTGCCCGGTCGAGCTCCTCGATGAGCTTGTCCTTGGTCATCCCTTCCCGCCACTCGGAGGGGTCCTTGAGGACGATGGTGGTCTCGATCATCGACAGCGGCGCCGGGTCGGTGGCGGTCTCGGCGCGTCCGATCTTGCCCAGCACCGATTCCACCTCCGGGAACTGGCGGATGATCTTGTCGGTCTGTTGCAGCAGCTCGCGCGCCTTGGTGATCGAGATTCCCGGGAAGGTCGTGGGCATGTAGAGAAGGTCCCCTTCCCACAGCGGCGGCATGAACTCCGAGCCGATGTGCTGCATCGGAATCCACACCGAGGCGATGGCAGCGATCGCCAGCACCACGACCAGCCAGCGCCACTTGAGGGCGGCGTTCAACACCGGGGTGTAGAGAAAGTGGAGGATGCGTGAGATGGGGTTCTTGTGCTCCGGACGGATGTTGCCGCGAACGAGCCAGAACATCAACACCGGGATGACGGTCACGGCGACGATCGAGGCCATCGCGATCGAGTAGGTCTTGGTGAAGGCGAGGGGCTTGAAGAGCCGCCCCTCCTGCGCCTGCAGGGTGAAGACAGGCATGAAGGAGACCGTGATCAGGAGCAAGCTGAAAAAGAGCGTCGGCCCCACCTCCTGCGCCGAGCGCAGGATGATGTCGAAGTGGCTGCGTTTACCCTGCCACTCCTCGTAGTGTTTGTGGGCGTTCTCGACCATGATGATGGCCGCGTCCACCAGCACCCCGATCGAGATGGCGATGCCCGCCAGCGACATGATGTTCGCCCCCAGCCCCTGTATGCGCATGATGATGAAGGCCAGCAGAATCGACACCGGGATCGAGACAATGGCCACGAAGGCGGAGCGGAAGTGGAACAAAAAGATGATGCACACCAGGGCGACGATGATCGCCTCCTCGATCAGGGTGTCGGTCAGGGTCTCGACGGCGTTGTGGATCAGCTCGGTGCGATCGTAGGCGACCGAGATCTCGACGTCATCGGGCAGCCCCTGCTTGAGCTCGGCCAGCCGCTCCTTGACCCGGGCAATGGTCGACAGCGTGTCGGCGCCGTAGCGCACGACGACGATGCCGGCGACCGTCTCGCCCTCACCGTTCCAGTCTGCGAGCCCGCGGCGGATCTCCGGTCCGATGGTGATGTTGGCGACGTCCTTGAGGAGGATCGGCGTGCCGCCCGGGCCGACGCCGAGCGGAATCTGCTCGAGATCCTTGATCTCCTTGACATAGCCCAGCCCGCGGACCATGTACTCGCGCTCGCCCATCTCGACCAGGCGGCCGCCGACGTCGTTGTTGGAACGCTGGACGGCCGTCTTGATCTTTGACAACGGAATGTTGTAGGCCCGCAGTCTGATCGGATCGACCTCGATCTGGTACTGGCGGACGAAACCGCCGAGTGAGGCCACCTCGGAGACCCCCTCGACCGACATCAGACCGTACTTGAGGTACCAGTCCTGGTAGGAACGCAGATCGGCGAGTGACCGCTGGGGGGAGTTGAGAACGTACATGAAGGCCCAGCCGACGCCCGTCGCGTCCGGTCCGAGCTGGGGCGCCACCCCCTCGGGGAGCTGGCCAGCCATGCCGCTGAGGTACTCCAGCACCCGCGAGCGGGCCCAGTAGAGGTCGGTCCCGTCCTCGAAGATCACGTAGACGAAGGAGAATCCGAAGAACGAGTAGCCGCGCACCACCTTGGCGAAGGGCACCGAAAGCATCTTCGACGAGATCGGGTAGGTGACCTGGTCCTCGACCACCTGCGGCGCCTGGCCGCCGTACTCGGTGTAGATGATGACCTGGACATCGGAAAGATCGGGGATCGCGTCGAGGCGCATCGACCTCATGGCGACGACGCCGCCGAGAACGGCGAACAGAAGGCCGATCACAACCATGAACTGGTTGCGGAGGGACCACTCGATGATCTTGTTCAACATGTCCGGCTCCCGGGTGGTAAACTTGCAGCATGAATGCTGAAGTCGTATTCGAGGTGACCCAGGAGGCGGACGGGGGGTACGTTGCCGAATGTCTGACCCAGCCCATCGTCACCCAAGGAAACACTTGGGAGGAGCTGCGCACCAACGTCCAGGAGGCGGTCAGCGCGTACTTTTTCGACAGCGAAACCCCGAAAACCGTTCGCATTCGTCTCATTCGTGACGAAATGCTCGCCGTTGGATGAAGCTGCCGCGCGATCTCGACGGAAATCGCCTCGCTCGCCACCTGTGCCGCCGATGGGGATACGAAGTCGTCCACCAGGTCGGCAGTCACATCGTTCTGGAAACCGGCGACCCAGCCCATCAACGCATCGTCGTACCGGCCCATCGAGCGCTGCGGATCGGAACCCTCTCCGCCATCCTGCGCATGGTGGCGAAGCACAAGGGCGTTTCTCGAGAGGATCTTTTGCAGGGTTTGTAGACCGCCAGGCGTTCATTCCCCACCTCCTGCGCGTTTGGCGGCGATCATCTTCTGGATCGCTTCTCTCAGGTTCGACTCGGAGTCGATGAGGAACTGGGCGGAGGTGACGATCTCGTCGCCGTCCGACAGGCCCTCGAGGACCTGTACGAATCCTTCGCCCTGCGGCCCGAGACGTACCTCGCGGGGGGCGAAGCGCCCGTCGCCGAGGGCGACGATCACGACGTTGCGCTCGCCGGTGCGCAGAACCGCCTGCGAGGGCACCGCGATGGCGTCCTTCGCGGCTACCGGCTCGAAGATCACGGTGGCGTACATCCCGACCCGCAGGCGGCTGCCGCGGTTCGGAACCTCGAGGGTGAGCTGAATGGTGCGGGTCTTTTC
>JAIVTZ010000101.1:0-8557 GCA_049188105.1 Deltaproteobacteria bacterium
ACGCTAACGCGCACCAGCTGACCACCTCTCGCGGCCCTCGCGACGAGGCCCTCCGCAACAGCGCCACGCCGACTCAACGCTCCGGGTGGAGGATACGATTCGGTGTCCGAAACTCAAACCTCAAAACTAAGAACTCAAAACTCTTCCGGAGGGTGGATGGGCGGCAAATCCGAAATTCGAAATTCGAAATTCGAAATCCGAATTCGAGTCGGGGGGAGTAGAATGAAGCCCCCGTGCCGGGGAAGGGAGGATGCAACATGCGTCAGAAGAGCTTTCGTTTACTCCTCATATTTGCACTCGCCGTGCTTCTCGCACCACTGACCGAGGCCCAGCTCAGCTCCGAGTTTGCCGGGTGGGCGGAGGGTCCCGAGGGCTTCCTACTTTCCAAAAAGGAAAAGAAGGCGTGGGACAAGATCACAACCGACGCCGAGGCCGAGCGCTTCATCGAGCTCTTCTGGGCCCGGCGAAATCCCGAGGTCAATAATCCGTACAACTCGTTCAAGGCGGAGTTCGAATCAAAGGTGAGGTTCGCCGACGAGAACTTCGGCTACAAGGGCCATCGCGGATCTCTCAGCGATCGCGGCAAAGTGCTGATCCTGATGGGCAGACCGGAGCAGCGTCAGGTCCGTGGTCCGACCACGGTTCCCTCCGTCGGGTCGGCTGGCGGGGCCACCGATGCCGTTGAGGGCAGCACCGAGGTGTGGCTCTATAACCCTGCCACCCTCCCCGAAGGATTCAAGGTCAAGGGATCGCGCCTCCTCTTCATGTTCTACGAGGAAAAGCTCGCCTCCAACAACTTTTCGTTTGATCGTTCGAACCGCGATTCGTTTCCCGGTATGAACGCCCTCGCCAAGGCCCCCGAGGCCTACCTCCTCCACCCGGAGCTCAAGGAAGCGCCGAAGCCGATCTCGGTGGCCGACGGTCGCACTGCCTCACCCGACCACCTCGCGTGGTGTGACCAGGATGATGCACCGTTCGATGATTCCGTCCGGGTTATCGCCGAGCTCGGTCTGAGCGACGGAATCAACGAGCCCCTGTGGGTGCACATCGAGCTCCCCCCCGAGGCGCCGCCGCTCGATCTCCTCGTCGGTCGCGTCAAGACGACGGATGGTGAGGTTCTCAGCAACTTCGAAATCGATGCAACACCGCTCAAAGGCCAGTATGGATCGGCCTACCACCTCTCCTTTCCCCTCGATCCGGGAACGTACACGGTCGAGATCGCCGGTGCTTCGGGCGGCGTCCCGCAGGTGACGGAGAGAATCGAGACCGAGGTTTCAACGGGTCCGGAGGAGGGCACCTGGTTGTCGCAGCCATGGTTCGGGATATCGGCGGATCCCAATCCCGATGCCCCACTCGGGGCGGCCTTCACTTTCGGGGGATGGCATCTGGTGCCGGTCTCCGGTCCCGATCTGACGAGGGGGGCCGAGATTGCATACTTTGGTTTCTTGGAGCGACCCGCCTTGACCGAGGAGGGCGCGGTTGAGCTCAAAGCGAGAATCAGGGTCACGAAGGATGGCAAGCCCATCGGCAAACCGTTCACGATGCCCCTGGATGCGTCACAGGTGACGGGTGATCTCTACATGTACGGCAACTCGATCGGCCTCTCCGGGCTGCCGGAGCCGGGGAGTTACGAGCTCGAGTTCACGATCATTGAGGAAATATCGGAAACCGTTGTCGAGCGCAGCGTTTCCCTCGAGATCAGCGATTAGCCGCACTCACGCGCCGTCGCCCTCGGGCGGCGTCGTCGTCGCCGGATTCTGGGATTTTTCCGCTCCGCAGCTTCCCCGGCCGCCGGCCGAGGGATTGGGGACCGCTCAGGTGGGCACCCCGAGCTTGGGAAGGATGACGCGCTGGAGAATCAGCCAGGCGGCGATGAACAGCAGAATAGAGAGCCAGTCGGACATCGGCTACACGACCTCCTCGACGCCCCACAGTATCATCTTCATGTCGTGTTTACAGGCGTCGCAGTAGGCGCACAGCCCTTCCTTGAGCGGCTGAACCTTGTCGGGCTCGACGACGGTGAAGAAGATCGACGAGGTCTTTGGGTAGGCGCCCGAGCCCATGCGGATGCCGGTCTCCCCGACGCCGTGGGTGTTGGGGATCTCCGTGTAGCCGGTGACGCCGTGATGCTTGAAAAGCACCTCGAGCTCCTCACGACATTCTGTGTCGATGATGATCATCATCAGCTTCATGCGTTCATCCCTCCTTCAGACCGAGCCTGCCGAAGATCCACATTGCCGGGCACCACTTGGTAAAGGCCGACTGGAGAAGGTTGAGGCCGACGAATGCGGTGAACAGGTACCAGTAGGGGCTCACCCAGTAGCCGAGGGCCAGAGTGAGCAGGATGACGATTCCGGCCATGGCGCGTAATGCTTCATTTACAGTCATGATTTCCTCCAAGGTTTGATTTCGAATTTCGAATTTCGAATTTCGAATTTGTTTCCACCCACCCAGATGAGCCAGGCACCGCGCGGGTGGGCGGGCATTCCGAATTCCGAATTCCGAACTCCGAATTCATAAGTCAATTTCCACGACATTCTCCGGTCCTACGGTCTTGAGGTACATGTAATACAGCAGCGGGATCACCACCAGGGTGAGCGCTGTCGAGACGATCACGCCGGCGATCAGCGCCACCGCCAGACCCTGGAAGATCGGGTCGAGGTATATCACGAGGCCGCCGACGACGAGCGCCGCCGCGGTCAGCACGATCGGTCTGAAGCGCACCGCCCCGGCCTTGAGGACCGCGGACTCCACGGTTTCTCCCGCCTTGAGCTCGAGGTCGATGAAGTCGACCAGTAGGATCGAGTTGCGGACGATGATCCCGGCCAGGGCGATAAAGCCGATCATCGAGGTGGCGGTGAAAAACACCCCGAGGACGCCGTGGGCCGGCAGGATCCCGATCAGGGTCAGCGGAATCGGCGCCATGATAACGAGCGGGGTGATGAAGGAGCGGAACCAGCCGACCACCAGCACGTAGATAAAGACCATGACCACGCCAAAGGCGATGCCCATGTCGCGGAAGACCTCGTACGTGATCTGCCACTCGCCGTCCCACTTCATGATGTACCGGGTCGGGTCGCGGGGCAGATGGGTCGTGATGACCTCGAGCTGCTCGCCGAGCGGCGTCACGATCTCGTCCAGACGGTCCTGCATATCGAGGATTGCGTAGGCCGGGGAGTCGACCTTCCCGCCCACCTCGCCGAGGACATAGGTCACCGGCTGCAGGTTCTTGTGGTAGCGGAAGCGCTCGCGCTGCGTCTCGTGGGTCGTGACCAGCTCCGAGAGGGGCACCATCCGCCCATCGGCGGAGTGAATACTCAGCTGCAGGAGGTCGTCGAGGTGCGATCGCTGCGCGCGCTCGAGACGGAGAACGATCGGTACCGGGTCGCGGCTGTTCGGGATGTGGGCGAGACCGGCATCGGCGCCGGCGAGGGCGATCCGCAGGGTGCGCACGATCTGCTCCGGGGTGATCCCCGAGAGCATTGCCTTCTCACGATCTACCCGCACTTCCCAGCGCGGCGCGGCGGCCTCGACGTACCAATCGACATCCACCACACCATCGGTGGTCTCGAAGATCTCGCGTACCTTCTCGGCCACCTCGATGCGGCCCTCGAATGTCGGACCGTAGATCTCGGCGACCAGGGTGGAGAGCACCGGCGGCCCCGGCGGCACCTCGGTGACCTTGACGTTGACGCCGAGGCGCTCCCCGATCGGGACCACGAGGGATCGAATCTGCTTCGCCATCGGGTGCGACTTGATGTCGCGGGCGTGCTTGTCGACCAGGTTGACCTGGATGTCGGCGACGTTTGCGCCTTTACGCAGGAAGTAGTGGCGGACAAGCCCATTGAAGTTGAACGGCGCCGAGGTGCCGACGTACACCTGGTAGTCGGTGACCTCGGGAATCGAGCGGAAGACACCCGCGATCTCACGCGCAGCGGCGTTGGTCTGCTCGAGGGTGTAGCCCTCGGGCGCGTCGATCACCACCTGGATCTCCGATTTGTTGTCGAAGGGGAGCATCTTCACGGTCACGAACTTCGCCGGCACCGTCGCCATGGCGAGGAAGAGGAGCGCCACGATGCCGATCAGGAACCCGTACCGGCGCGCCCGCGACGTGATGAGGGGGTTCATGATGCGGGCGTAGATCCCGTGCAGGCGGGTTTCCTCCTCGGTCTCCTGTTCCGGTGAGGCCTCGATGTTCTCGAGCTCGGCCTCGGCATGGCGGCGGAAGAGCTTGAAGGTGAGCCATGGCGAAATCACGAATGCGACCACCAGAGAGAAGAACATTGCGGCCGAAGCGTTGACCGGGATCGGTCGCATGTAGGGCCCCATCATTCCGGAGACGAACGCCAGCGGCATCAGCGCGGCAATCACGGTGAAAGTGGCGAGGATGGTGGGGTTCCCGACCTCGTCGACCGCGTAGACGGTGGCCAGCCGCGGGTTGGCCCACTTCAGCTCATAGTGCCGGTGGATGTTCTCGACCACCACGATCGCGTCGTCCACGAGGATGCCGATCGCGAAGATGAGGGCGAAGAGGGTCACCCGGTTGAGGGTGTAGCCGAAGAAGTAGGAGGCGGCGAGGGTGAGGGCGAGGGTGACCGGCACCGCGACCGCCACCACGACGCCCTCGCGGCGGCCGAGGAAGAGGGCCATGAAGATCACGACCGCGAAGGTGGCGATCAACATGTGCTCGATGAGCTCATTCGATTTTTCGTTGGCGGTGAAGCCGTAGTCGCGGGTCTTGGTGATCTCGATGTTCGAGGGCACGAGCCGCCCCTTGAGCGACGCGATGAGCTCGTCCAGGTCCTCGACCAGCGCCACCGCGTTGGTGCCCGGCTTCTTGGCGACCGCCAGGGTCACCGCCGGGGCGTCGATCGCGGCGTGTTCGATGCCCTTTTCGTGCGCCGACGGCCCCGAGCCCATCCACACGTAGGTGCTCGGTTCTTCGGGTCCGTCGATGACCCGTGCCACGTCCTTGAGGTAGACCGGGCGGGCGTTGTAGACCCCGACAACGACGTCGCCGATCTCATCGGCGTCGCGCAGGAATGCGCCCACATCCACCTGGTACTCCTGGTCGAGGGCGACGGCGACGCCGGCGGGCAGCCGCCAGTTGAAGCTGCGGATCGCCTGGTAGGCCTGGAGCACCGAGACGTTGAAGGAGGCGAGCCGGTCGCGGTCGAAGTCCACGCGCACCACCCGTCGCTGACCGCCGAGCACCCACACCTGGGCGACCCGAGGATGCTGGGTCAGTGCGACCCGGAGCTCGTCTGCGACCCGCCGCAGCTCCAGGGGCGAGGCGTGCTCGCTCCACAGGGTGTAGGCGGCGGCCGGCACGTCGTCGATCGAGCGCGGCTTGACGACCGGCGGCATCATGCCGTCGGGCATCTCGTCCATCGCCGACTGGATCTTGGCGTGAACCCGAACCACCGCCTGGTCGGGATCGGTCCCGACCACGAAGCGGACGATGATCATCCCGCCGGAAGGCTGAGAGGTCGAGTAGATGTAGTCGACGTTGTCGATTTCATACAGCAGCTTTTCGAGCGGCGTGACGACGCGGTACTCCACCTCCTCGGCGGTGGCGCCTGGAAAACCGACGATGACGTCGATCATCGGCACCTTGATCTGCGGTTCTTCCTCGCGCGGGGTGATCATTACGGCAAATGCACCGAGGAGCAGGCTAAAGACCACCAGAAGCGGAGTCAGCTTCGATTCGAGGAATGCCCTGGCAATTCTCCCGGAGATGCCCAGGGGGCGCCTGGTCATCTTCAGCCGCAAGGCCTCACGGCGGGAGCGTTCGATCTCCTCTGCCGAAGGCGCCGCATCGGTCTGCTCGGCGACGGGGTCGGTGTCGGGCGTGAGATGCTCGTTATCGCTCATGAGGAGATGTCCAGGGGAGTGCCGTCGGCCACCGGACCGGGGGCGTTCACCACGACCTTGGAACCGGCCTCGAGCCCGGATAGCACTTCCACACGACCGCCGGCCAGTGTCTGACCGGTGGTCACGGCGAGGGTTCTAGCGGTGCCGTCGGTGGCCCGCACAACCACCAGCTCGAGACCACCGCGGCGGTGGACCGCCGAGATCGGGACGGCGAGGTACTCTGTGGGGTCACCCGGAAGCAGCGCCCGTCCGGACAGGCCGGATCTCACGTCGAGACCCTCCAGCGCCACCTTGACGGTGAAGGTATGGGTTGCGGGATCGGCCGAGGGGACGATCTCGACGACGCTGCCGGTAACAACGCCGATCTCGGGACGGCTGTCGAATTGCGTCTCGATCTTCTGCCCGATCTCGACCCGGTGATTGTCGGCCTCACGAACCGTGAGCCACAGCTGTTGATCCGCGAGCGACTCGAGCCGAACCAGCGGCCGGCCGGGTGCGGCCAGATCGCCGACCTCGACCATGGTTTCCATCACGCGCGCCGCAAACGGGGCGCGAACGATCGACTCCTTGGCCACCGACGAAGCGGCACGGACCGCGCCTTCGGCCTGGGTCACCGCGCCGCTGGATTGCTCGAACTGCATCTTGGCCATGTCGAGCTCGAGATCGGAGGCGGCCTTTTCTGCATGGAGGGCCTCGTATCGCTGGTAGTTGCGTTCGGCGAGTGAAAGGGCCGCATTGGCCTGAGCGAGAGCGCCCTGGGCCTGCGCGAGCTGACCTTCGCTGGTTTCGGGCTGGATCTCGAGCAGCGTCTGGCCCTTGGCGACTTTGGCGCCTGCGCGCACCTTGAGCGCCACTACCGGGCCCATGACTCGGCTCGATACCTCGGCTTGTCGCGCGGCCTGCACGGTGCCTCGGACGTCGATCGGCTTGGATCCGGTGACCCGTGAGACCTCGATGACCTCCACCTTCAAGACTTCGAGGCCGGTGCCGGTGGAGTGCGACTCGTCGTGCCCGCAGGCGGTGGTGAACACGATGGCGGCGATCGGCGCCAGGGCGATTACAGGTAGGGTTCGGATGTTCATTTGGACTCCTTCATCTTAGGTCCGGCAATAGCGTCGCTCCGGACACGTACCGCAGCCGGTGGGTGTCGAGGGCGATGTCGTAACGGGCGACCAGCTCACGCATCTCGGCCTCACGCAAGGCGGTTTCGGCGTCGAGCAGGTCGATCATCTTGTCCAGGCCCTGCTTGAAGCGGCTTTCGCGGACGCGGACAGCTTCCTTGGCGGCCGCCTGCGTCGTCCTTGCCGTGGCGTGGCGGGTGCGGGCGGATGAGAGGCCGTACCAGGCTTGCTGGACCTCGAGCCTCACGCCCTCTTCGAATCGATGGATATCGGCCTCGAATGAGGCGGTTTCATGACGAGCCGCGGCGCGGGCAGCGGTACCCGACCCGCCGCCCCAAAGATCGATCTTGGCGACCGCCATCACCGAGCCCGAGTGGCCGTTGGCGCCGAAAATCGTGTTGTCGTAAAGATCGTAGTGACCGAGCACTGCAATTTCCGGGAAATATCCGGGGCGAGTCGCCTTTTCCTCGAGCCGGCCGGCTTCGAGCTTGGACCGCGCCGCCGCGAGATCCTGTCGGTCCTCGAGGGAGGCCGAGATCCAGCTCCGGAGATTCCCGACGACCGGTGTTGCCGGGGGCAGCGGCGTCAGCTCTCGCGGCAAGGTCTGGTCCACACCCATCTGGAAATTGAGGGCCGCTTGCGCGAGGTTGGCGCCGTTCGCTGCCTGGGTCACAAGGTCGTCCATTTCGGAGAGGTAGATCCTCGCCTGTAGGACGTCGGCCTCGAGGATAAATCCCTGGGCGGCGTACTGCTCCGCGATTCTGACGTGCTCGGCGGTGGAGGCCTGCGCTTTCTCGAGCAGCGCCTGGTGCTCACGGGCCTTGGCGAGGTTGACGTAGGCCGTGATCGTCTCGAAGATGATCTTCTCACGGGTATGCGAGAGGGTAAGCTCCCCCGCGGAAGCCATCGATTCGGCCTGACCTATCCGCGCTGATAGCTTGCCGCCCGTGTACACGGGCAGCACCAGATCGACTCGCGTGATCCAGGTGGACAGGGGGTCGGGGTTGTTCGGATCCGAGAGAAAGAACTCCTCCATGTCGAATCGGCCCTGGTTGAGGGACAGGGCGAAGACCTCGGCGGGGATGTTGGTATAGAGATAGGTTTCGCTGAGGCCGATTTTGGGCAGCCGGTGTCGTTTGCCGCCATTGAGGCGTTCGGCCGCCGCTGCCGAACGCTCGCTCGCCGCCCTGATCTCGGGGTTGTCCGCCAGGGCGGACGCCACGGCCTCCTGGAGCGTCAGTTCGGCGGCCGGAGCCACGGTCGTCGTGAATGAGATGAGCATCGTTATCATGAACCAGCGCATGCATTCCTCCATATAACTATTTAGGAATATACAGAAATTCTTCGCTGTGTCAAGCTTTCGGGCGAAAAAACGGCCGTACATCGCTTGAGCGACGTACGGCCGTTTTTTCGCCCGAAAGCTGATGGGCGGGGCATGCCCCGCCCCTAGGAAATGCGGGCTAGTTCTCGTCCAGAAACGGCGCTTTTTGGCAATTTCGTCGTCAGACTGCGGATTCCCTTGTGCGGCGTACTCGGGTACGCCTCCGCGGAAATCCTTGTCT
>JAIVTZ010000102.1:0-8449 GCA_049188105.1 Deltaproteobacteria bacterium
ATCGCGGCGCCGGAGAAGGAGCCGTACTCGGCCTGCGACCCGAGCGACAGGATCTGGATCTCCTGGACGGTGTCATAGTTCACGATGATTCTCGATCCAAGGAATGAACCCACCGGATCGGTGGTGTCGATGCCGTTGATCAGGTAGACGTTTTCGCTGATGGCCCCACCGTGGGCGGACGGACCTCGGAGCCATCCGTCATGAGGCCCTATGCTCGCCATTCCCGCCGCCGCGAGTGGAAGGTCGTAGAGAACATCTCGGGAGTTCGGCACCACCTCGAGCAGTTTCAGGTTGAAGGTTGTGTCGATGGTCGACGACGTCGTGTCGATGAGCGGCGCCTCGGCGGTGACCACCAGGGTGTCCTCGACCGCGCCGATCTCCAGCGACACGTCGATGTGGACCGTTGCACCGGTCGCGAGAGTGATGTTCTTCTGAGAATAAGTTCGGAAGCCCTGATAGCCGACCGTCAGGTCATAGCTGCCCGGGGGAAGACCGAGGAACACGAAACTCCCCCTCGCGTTGCTGATGGTTGACCGTTCGCCCGCGACCAGGGCGTCGCTGGTCACGGTGACGGTGGCGCCACCAAGGAGGTCACCGGTCGGCAGAATGACCGCTCCGGTGAGGGTGCCGTCCTGCACCGTCTGAGCCCACGCCCCGCCGACACCCAATGTCAGGGTGGCGACTGCAACCAGGCACGACGCATTCCGGCCGAAAAATGCGAGGGTCCAACAGACTCTCTCTCTGATCCCTCGTGTCGAGGATTTCATCGGACTACCTCCGTTAGGACTTCGTGGACACGAGCCAACCCTTCGGCACATACCAATCCAGGAACCGATACGCCCACCGGGCACTTGGAATATTGATATGGGGAGCACTCGAGACGTCGACCGAGCGACACCGATTGTGCCGCCGCTGCCGCGACGACACCCGCCCAGAACCGCCCTCGCGGTCCTCCGGTTTTCACGACTGATTCCTTAGTGACAGATATATGTCGCGATCCCCGCTTTGTCCACATCGATAACACGCGACAAGTAACTAAAACAAAAACAGTTATCAGTACTATGTGGCAAAAGTATTCGGCAATCGCTGGGCCCGGAACCGCTCGCCTGCTAACTGGGTGGCGCCTTGCGTTTCAGCTCCTCGAACCAGTTCTCCACCACCACGAGCTCGGTGATCGGCTCGCCGCGGTCGATCTTGACCGCCAGGAACCGATCGCCGTCGGCGGCGACGTCGAAGGACTCAAAGGGTCCATCAGCTACGAGCTCTGCCCGTCCCACGGAAAAGGCCGGATCGGTGCGGACCTCGGCCTCCATCAGCCGTCCTTCAGAATCCAGGAAAAAGAGCGAGCTTCCGTCCGGGTGCCACATGGGATGGCCGCAGCCCCAATCCGAGGCCGGCCAGAAACGGTTCATCTCCGGGTACGGTGACACCTTGATCATCGAGGACGCCACGTGCGCCAGCCATCTGCCGTCCGGTGAGATCGCCGGGTGCCACAGGTTTTCCTCGCTCCGGATCACCCGCTCCACCCTGTGTTCCCCCCCATCGATGTTCACGGCCCACAGGTCACCGCTCAGCTCCTTCGGTCCCCAATCCCAGAAAAAGAGCGTCGTGCCGTCGGCAGACCAGGAGTACGGAAACGGAGGGTGCTCGCTTGCGGTCAGGCGCTGCGCCTCTTCGGTGTCCCCGGCATCGGCCGGTTTGATGTACAGATCGCCACACCCGTCTCGACCAGACCTGAACACGATGTTTTCACCGTCGGGCGTCCAGATTGGATCTCTGGCGCCTGAGAAATCGGAGGTGAACTGCCTGGTACCACCTGTCTCGAGGTTGTGGATCCAGACGTTCGAATGACCGCTGAACGCCAGCTCGTCGACGACGCCCACCGCCACCCGCCGGCCGTCCGGCGACAGCCGAGGCTCCGCGAGAAGCCGAGACAGTGGGATGTCGATTTGCTCTTCGTTGCCGTTGCGATTCACAAACACAAACCGTTTCCTGGTGTGCTGTTCGTCTCTCGTCGGCGCGTACACCAGGGTACCGTCCGGCGAAAACGCCCACTCGTAGGGGTTCCGGCCGTCGACCACCATTCCCGGCTCGCTCACGTCCACATAGTCGCCGGTGACGCTGAGCGTTTCGGCGTCGAACGGCATGGCGTGCAGCCCACCGTCCATCGGAAAGACGAGGTGACCGGTCGGCGCGTAGCGCCCGAACGACACATCGCGAATCACGGGCCTCACTTCGCCGCTGGCGAACGAGTAGACGGCCAGGAACCTGGCGGGAAGGTCTCGTTTCCAGGTCACCGACAGCAGCAATCCCTTGTTCCCGGGCAGGGGCTCCGGATACCACATGGCAAGCTCTCGGTCCTCGTGGTCGGCCACCGTCACCTGTTCGACGGCCCCACCATCGCTGGAGATCCTGTGAATCCCCGCCGGACAGAGGGTCGCGAAGACGATGAAACCGTCGTCCTGCCACGCCCCACCGGCAAAACCACGACTGTCAGTCGAATCTCTCGGCGTGAAGGGCTGCATCCCACCGGACAGGCGAATCGTCTCTGGCCCGGCCCAGGTCCGACCGAAGCCAACCCAACGGCCGTCCGGGGAAAAGAAGGGTGTCGAGACGCCGCCCTGCGCCCACTCGATCGGCTCCACCTCGAGCGCGTCCAACTTTCTCCTCATCAAACGTGTCGAATTCCCGGTCCTGGCCACGTACACCAGCCATTCACCGTCGGGCGACAGGGCCAACGGTGGTTGTGGAAACCAGAGTTCGGACGGCTGCAGCGGAGCGTCCGGGGGCAGGACGATCGAGTAGCGTCGCACTGGCCGCGGCTCGGCCTTACGCTTGGACAAAACACCTGACAGGGCGAAGGCAGCTGCCACGAACGCAACGACGCCGATGGCGAGCCAGAGGCCCATTCGCCTCCTCTTGACTGTCAGGCGGATCGGTCTCGGCTCCGCGATCGATGAGATCTCGCGCAGGGTGTGACCAAGATCCACCGCCGACTGGTACCGCTCGTCCGGTCGCTTCTCGAGACATCGCGAGATCGTCCGTTCCAACTCCGGCGGCGGCACCACCCCGGCGCTCGACATTTCGGCCGGATCCTCCCTGAGAATCGCCGCCATGGTCTCGGCCGCGGTCTCGCACTCGAACGCGCGTTGCCCCGTAACCGTTTCGTACATCACGCAACCAAGGGCGAAGATGTCGGAACGGTGATCGGCGGGTTCGCCACGCACCTGCTCCGGCGCCATGTACCCCACCGTGCCGATGACGGCGCCGTGCTCGGTGAGCGTCGACCCCGGCCCCTCCGTTTCCTCCTCTGCGTCGGTACATGAACGCACCGCAGCCAGTCCGAAATCGAGGACCTTCACCCTTCCGTCGACGGTGAGGAAGACATTCGACGGTTTGAGGTCGCGATGAACGATGCCCGCCTGGTGAGCCGCGGCGAGGCCGTCGGCGATGGCGGCACCCACCTCCGCCGCACGGCTCCATTCCAGACGTCCTTGCGACAGCCGATCGCGGATGGTCTCCCCCTCGAGCAGCTCGGTCACCGCGTAGGTCACGCCGCCGTCAGTTCCGTAGTCCCAGATCTCGAGGATATTCGGGTGGGCCAGCCTGGCTACCGCCTTGGCCTCGCGCTCGAATCGGATCAGGCGATCCGAATCCTGGGCCATATTCTCGGGCAGGACTTTGACCGCTACGTCGCGGTCGAGGGTGGTGTCCCGCGCGCGGTAGACCTCACCCATCCCACCGGCGCCCAAGGCGTCGAGGATCTCGTAGCGTCCGAGACGATCACCCACGACGAGTGTCATTATTTTCTCGAGGTCGAGTACAGAGACAGTATTTCAGATCTACGGCCGATTCCGCAATCAGCAATTCGCCCTGCACCACTCGCGGGATGTCTGCCGCGGGTCTAGTCCTCTACCACGAATGTGAGCCGTGCCACCTTGTGGCCGATCCGGATCTCGTCGCCGTGAGCCAGGCGCGTCGGTTTCTGGACGCGCCGTCCGCGCAGGTAGGTGCCGTTCTTGCTGCCCAGATCCTCGAGGGTGACGTCGGCGCCGTCAACGACGATTCTCGCGTGTCGACGCGATACCCCGCCGATGTCGATCCGAATTTTCGCCTCGGGATCTCGCCCGATGAGGTTTTCACCATCGGCGAGCGGGATCTCGCCATCGGGTGCTTCGAGCTTGAACCGCAGGCCGGTGGAGTGTTTTACATCCAGAAACTCCACGGGAGCGATGAACCGATAACCCCTCTTCGGGATGGTCTCGATGAACCGCGGATTCCTGGCGTCGTCGCCGAGCGCTTTTCTGAGCAAAGCGATGGCACGGGTCAGGGTGCCATCGGAGATGACCTCGACCTTCCAGACCGCATCGATGAGCTCGCGTTTCGACACCAGCTCACCCGCCCGCCCGACCAAGTGCACCAGCACCTCTATCAACTTCAGCTCGAGCTGGACAGAATCCTCGCCCTTCGACAGGCGGTTGAGACTGGGCACGATGAGCCAACCGCCGACATTGAATGACCCTGCCGGTTGAGCTGTCCTGTTGGAGTCGGGCATTTCGAGACCAGTTTACACCGCAAAGTATTCCTCCCACGGTCGCACTCATGTGGTCATTGCTCCATCCGAGCCGACACCTCTCGTCTGAAGCTCTTCCGCCCGCACGCACGATTCACCATCCCGTCGATCTCGCGCGCGGACATACCGCCGGGGTCCATGGGCTTCTCGGTCAGCCCCGCGTGGTGCAAAGCTTCGTGAATCAGGGTCATCGCCGCGCGCTCTTCCGACAGTGACGCAAACCTCCGGCACAGCCTGGTGTGGACACCTCCGACCCAGGTGAACGCCACCGCGTTCTGGCAGAGCGACTGCTCGTCAAATGGGTGGGTCGGTGTGTAGAGGGTGGTCGTCAACATTTCGACGCCATCTGCATCCAGCTCCGCAAACAGCGCACCGCACTCGGAAATCTCCTGCACCCTCTCCAGCGCCGTGTTGAATGCCGCGCGGAGTTTCTCCATCAGCTTTTCCGAGGTGAACATGGCGGTCTTCGGGAGGGTGCTCTCCGAATCTCTCTCGAGCGGCACGTTCGCGCTCGCCGCGGACCGGCCGGGAGCACCGGCAACCGGGACCACATCCTCTTGAGGTTCCCCCTCCTGGGCAGTGGTGAGCGGAGCAACTCTATCGTTCTCGTTCGCCTGCACCATTGAAACTGAACCCAACACGACACAGAAGATCGCCACCCACAGCCTCGCTTTCATCGGGACCTCCCGCGGGCGAGGCGGGATGGACAGGGCGAGGGTGCATACCCAAAAACCCGCACCGACGATTCGGTGCGGATCCCGGTTAGCAGCCCGGTGCCGCCGTTGTGTTGCCGTCCATCAAGAGTCGCCGCCTGACCCATACCGGCACGGTCGGGCGTGGCGACTCATAAGTCGTTAGGGAATTACTGATGAGTTCCTGGGGAAACCCTGGGCGTGGTTAACCCGTTTATTGAGTTGATTTTCGCATCACTCCCGGGAATCGAGTTCCAGTCGCACTTGACAAACTACCGAGGTAGTATTACCTTGGTAGTCGTTGTCGACAGGGAGGAATGATGGGCAAGCACACACTCGGAGAACTCCAACACGCCATCATGCGGGTGCTGTGGGAGCGCGACGAGGCGACGGTGGCCAACGTGCACGAGGCGCTCTACGAAGAGCGTGGTCTCGCACCCACAACCATCGCCACCATGCTCCGTAAGATGGAGGACAAGGGTGTCGTCACCCACCGCGTGGAAGGTCGGCAGTTCGTCTATCGGCCGGTGGTCAGCGAAAGCGACGTCCGGTCGTCGATGGTCGGCGAGCTGCTCGATCGGCTCTTTGCCGGTGATCCGGCGGCGCTGGTATCGCATCTGGTGGCCGATCACACAATCGACGACGGGGAGATCGAACGGCTGCGCGGGCTGCTGGGGGTAGCCGAGAATGGAAAGGACGAACACCAATGAGCACGACGATCATCACATCCTGGCTCCTCACCTACCTGGTTCACAGCACGATCCTGCTCGGTGCGGCCTGGCTTGTCTCACGCTTTCTGGGTGAGAGCCGACTCGCCCTCCAGGAGACCCTCCTGCGCACGGCCCTGATCGGCGGTCTGCTCACCACGACCCTACAGGTCGGGGTCGGCGTTGAACCTCTCGGCGGAGCGCTCGCCATCGATGGTCTCGTGGGGCCGGACGCCGTCACAGCCGCGTCCGTGAGGAACGACGGCGTCACCATGTCGGTTGCCGCTCCCAACATCAATCTTTCAACTCCTCCCACCGTTTCTGATCGAACGGGAGACTTCTGGCCGATCGCGCTGCTATCGCTGTGGGGGTGTGGATCACTGCTGGCGCTGCTGGTCCTCGGTCGATCGGCCCTCGACCTCAGACGCCTGCTGAATACCCGGCGCTTTCGTCCCGCGGGGCGTCTCGTCGAGCGCCTGGCCACCGCCATGGGTCTGAGTCGGCCCGTTCGCCTCAGCACGTCTGCAGCCATCACGCTGCCCTTTGCCACGGGCATCAGACAGCCGGAGATCTGTTGTCCCGAGCGGGTCGATGACCTCGCTATCGAACACCAGACGGGCCTCTTCGCACACGAGCTGGCCCACCTCGCCCGTCGTGATCCGGCCTGGCAGCTGCTCTACCGCCTCGGCGAGGCATTTCTTATTCTGCAGCCGCTCAATCGGCTCGTCAGACGCCGGCTCGAAGAGATCGCCGAGCATCTGACGGACGAACGGGCTGTCGCCTGCACCGGAGATCGTCTCGGTTTGGCCCATTGTTTGGTGGTGGTCGCCCACTGGGGGATGTCGTCTGGTCTCGGAGTACCGGCCACGGCCTTCGCAGCCGGACCGCGTCTCGACCGCCGGGTTCGGCGACTGATCGGGGGCAACGCCGGCGCCAAGATGACACCGGCCAGGATGACGCCCCTCGTGGTATGCCTGCTTGCCGCGGCGGCGTTCACGCTGCCCGTTGTCTCCTCGGTTCCCGCCCACGCCGAGCTCACGCGTGCCGGTTCCGACGCGGCGTCGACAAAGACCTGGTCCGATGCCGACGAGGCGCCGTCGGAGGTGCCTCCGGCACCGGATCAACCTGCGCCGGCGCCGGCGCCTGCTCTCGCACCTGCTTCTGAGGCGGCTCCTATTTCTGTGGCGGCACCAGCTCCTGGGGTGGTTCCCGCTCCTCAGGCGGCACCTGCCTCTGAGCTTGCACCTGTTCCGGTGGTAGCTCCCGCTCCTGCGGTGGCCCCTGCTGCCGCGGCGGCGCCCGCCCTTCGAGACGAACCCGCGCCGCCGGCCTCCCCCACCGCACCGAAGCCGCCGCCCAGGGCCGACGAGCCGATGCCGGAGGATGCCGCCCAAAGTCAGAGCGAACGGTCGAGCGAGGAAACAAGGAATCGCCGGCAGGAGCTCCGAAGGGAGCGCTCGGAGGCCGAGGCACGGGCGCGTGAGAGAGCGCGCTCTCACTCGGAGGAGAGCCGTGCCTTCGCCGCGCAGGCCAGAGAGTTGGCGCGGCAGGCAGCGGAAGAAGGGCGCCTGACGGACGCCGATTACGAAAAGCTCAGGAGCGAGGTCCGCGAGCACGTGAGGGCCGCCGCAGAACGGTTGCGGGAAACGGCCGAGCAGTCGAGACGGTTTACCAGAGAGGCGGTACGGAGTGCCCGGCTGACCGACGCCGAACGCGAGGAGATCCGGCGCCGCGTAGAAAAACTCAGAACCAAGGCAAGGGAGCTGGCCCGGGAGGCCGGGCGCGAGGCTGGGGAGCACGCCCGCGAGCTGTCTGAAAAGGCACGGCGGCTCGCCGAGGAAGCCAAAGCCGAGCGACGCGCGGAGGAAGAGCGGCGCCGACTCGAGCGCATCGAGTAGAGAAAGCTAGGCGAACAGCGCGTAGCCGAAACGACCGCCAACGGCGATCACGACCGCGAGCAGCACCGAGAAAGCAGAGATCAAGGCCGTGTCACGCCAGCCGAGCTCCCTCGCCATCACCGCGATCGTGGCGACGCACGGGATATAAAACACCACAAATAGGGTAAAGGCCAGGAGCTGGCCGTTGCTCATGACGGTGTTGACCTGGGTCGTACCGAGCGCCTGGACGAGCATCACCAGGGTCAGCTCCTTGCGCAGGATTCCGAAGACCAGGGTCAGGCCGACCGCCGCGGGAAGACCGAGGAGAGTCACCGTCAGCGGCGACAGCAGGGCATTGAGGGCGGCTGCCCCGTGCGCCCACTCGAGGATGCCGAGGACAATTGACGAGACCACGAGCAGGGGCCAGGCGATGGTGATGAACTCCTTCAATGTGAGCCAGGTCTTGGCCGCCAGCGTCTTCAGATCGGGGATTTGGAGCTCCGGGATCTCGAGGATCAGACCGGGAGAGGCGCCTTTCATCGTGCGTGCGAGCACGTACCCCAACAGCACCACGACCAGCAGATTGAACAGGTAGATGCC